>DAOUGY010000001.1:0-23959 GCA_034428975.1 Anaerolineaceae bacterium
CATCTTCGCCATGTCGGATGTGGTCATGTGCATCATGGCCGGCTCGTCCCTGGGTTTCCTGGGGCTGGGCGTGCAGGCGCCGACCCCTGAATGGGGCGTGATGATTGCCGACGGCCGCGAATTTATCACTAGCGCGCCCTGGCTGGCCATCTTCCCCGGCCTGGCGATTGCCGTCGTGGGCATTTCCTTCAGCCTTCTGGGTGACGGTCTGTCCAGCCTGCTGCGGCCGACCGACCGCTAGAAAGAATGGGGTAGCCTATCATGGTAGATATCTTGCGAGTTGAAGATTTACAGACCCATTTCAAGACCGGCGGTGGAATTGTCAAAGCCGTGGATCATGTCTCCTTTGCGCTGGCCGACGGCGAAGTGCTGGGCCTGGTGGGTGAAAGCGGCAGCGGCAAGAGCATGACCTGCCGGTCGATCCTGCGCCTGGTGCCGCCGCCCGGCGACATTGTGGGCGGGAAGATTTTCTATCAGGACGAGAACATCATGGACTGGCCGGAGAGCCGCCTGGTGCACTACCGCGGCGCGAAGGTATCCATGATTTTGCAGGAGCCGATGACGGCCCTCAACCCGGTGCATACCATTGGCCTGCAAATTGAGGAAACCATCCTGCAGCATGAGGATGTCTCCAAAAAAGACGCCGAAGAACGCGCCGTGCAGTTGATGCGCCTGGTGGGCATTCCGGCCCCCGAACGGCGCCTGAAGGAATACCCGCACCAGTTCTCCGGCGGCATGCGCCAGCGCGTGATGATCGCCATCGCCCTGGCCTGCCGGCCCAAAGTGCTGCTGGCCGACGAACCCACCACCGCGCTGGATGTGACCATTCAGGATCAGATCATCCGCCTGGTGCAGGACCTGCGCGAGGAAATGGGCATGAGTGTGTTGTGGGTGACGCATGACCTGGGCGTGGTGGCGCAGTTGTGCGACCGCGTCGCCGTCATGTACGGCGGGCGCATCATGGAAATGTGCAGCGTGTACGAGTTGTTTGAAAACAGCCATCATCCCTACACGCGTGGTTTGATGGAATCGGTGCCCAGCGGCGGGTCACGGTCGATCAGCAAGCTGGTGCCCATCCCCGGCCAGCCGCCCGATTTGCTTAACCTGGGCCAGGGCTGCCCGTTCCGAATGCGCTGCCGCTCTGCCGAAGAGCGCTGCTCACAGGCCGACATTCCCCTGCGCAAAGTGACCGACGGGCATTACTCGGCGTGCATCCGCTTTGAAGAGTTGTGGAGTTGAGCGCCATGAATATTAACGAAACCAAACAAACTCCGCTGATCCAGGTGCGCGACCTGTCCAAGACCTTTGTGCTGGGCAAATCGGTGGTGCGCCAGTTGTTGGGCCGCCGCCCGGACAAGCTGCGCGCGGTGCACAATGTGGATCTGGACATTTACCCCGGTGAATGCCTGGGCCTGGTGGGCGAAAGCGGCTGCGGCAAAACCACCCTGGGGCGCTGCATCCTGCGCCTGTACGAACCAGACAGCGGCAAGGTGCTCTACGAAGGCGAAAACTTCCTGGATATGAAAGGCGCAGACTTGCTCAAAATGCGCCAGAAGATGCAGGTTGTCTTCCAGGACCCGTACTCCTCGCTCAACCCGCGCATGTCGGTTGGCGAAATGCTGCGCGAAGCGGCGCAGGTGCATCACATCGTCCCGGATAACGAGCTGGACAAGCAGGTCGAATACCTGCTCAACATCGTCGGCTTGAGCCCCGATATTGCCGGGCGCTACCCGCATCAGTTAAGCGGCGGTCAGCGCCAGCGCATCGGTCTGGCCCGCGCCCTGGCGGTCAACCCCAGCTTCATCGTCGCCGACGAACCCGTCTCGGCGCTGGACGTCTCCATTCAGGCCCAGGTGATCAACCTGCTGGTGGAGCTGCAGGAAAAGCTGCACCTGACCATGCTGTTCATAACCCACGACCTGCGCCTGGTGCGTTACGTCAGCCATCGCGTGGCGGTGATGTACCTGGGCAGCATTGTGGAAATGGCGCCCTCGGAAACGCTGTTCGGCAATCCGCTGCACCCCTACAGCCGGGCGCTGCTGGCGGCTTCGCCGCTGATGAATCCGCGCAAGCGCGCGCGCAAGGCCGCCATCAAAGGCGAGCCGCCCAACCCGATCAACATCGCGCCGGGCTACTGCCCCTTCCGCCCGCGCTGCGAGCAAGCCTTTGAGCGCTGCGAGCGCGAAGAGCCGCGCCTGATCGAGGTGGAACCGGGCCATTTTGTTTCCTGTTTCGCGGTCAAAGGCTAGGAGGTTTTGGCATGTTTGTCATTCACGCAGGTCAGTTAATCGACGGCAACGGCGGCGCCCCGCGCAAGGCCGTGTCGGTCTTCGTGGAAAACGGACGCATCCACGCCATTGAATCGGGCTATGTCAGCGAGCTTCCGGCGGGCACCGTCACGCTGAACGCACAGAACGCCACCCTCATGCCCGGCATGATCGACTGCCATACGCATGTGCATGTGGCCGGCGGGCCGGATCTGTGCAACGAGTATTTCATGCTGCCGCTGACCGAGCTGCCCGCGGCGCTGGCGCTGCGCGGGTTGTCCTACGTCAACCGCGACCTGGAAATGGGCTTTACATCCATCCGCGTGGTGGATGCACCGCAGTATATTGATGTGGCGCTGCGCGATGCGATCAACGCCGGGTTGGTGCGCGGTCCGCGCATGCGCGTGGCCGGGCAGGGCATTTGCGTCACCGGCGGACATATGGACAAGGCCGCCTGGAGCCCCTTTGTGCATGTGGACGGGCGCACCGGCGTGGGCGACGGTCCGTGGGAAATGCGCCGCGTGACGCGCGAACAACTGAAACGCGGGGCCGACCTGATCAAGATCAACGCCGCGGGCGGGTCGCTGAAGAACCTGAACGAGCCCTGGCATCAGGAGATGACCTACGACGAGATGGCGGCGGTGATTGAAGAAGCCCACCGCGCCGGCAAGCGCGTGGCGGCGCATGCGCACGGCGGGCCGGGCATCACCGACGCGCTGCGCGCCGGGCTGGATTCGGTGGAGCATGGCGTGTGGTTGAGCGAGGAGCAGTGCGACACGATGGCGCGCAATAACTGCTTCTACGTGCCCACGCTGACCACCCACACCCGCGGGCAGCAAATGGGCAAAGAAGGCACCGGCTCGTCCGACAAGGGCTGGGCCTGGCTGGAGAAGGTCTTCACCGACCGCTGGGTTTCGCTGGAGCGCGCCCATCGCGCCGGGGTGAAGATTTGCGTGGGCACCGATGCCGGTTTCTGGATGTATCACGGCGAAAACGCCACCGAGCTGGAAGAACTGGTGAAGGGCGGCCTGACGCCGATGGAAGCCATTGTGGCGGCCACACGCAACGGCGCGGATAATCTGGACATTCTGGACGAAACCGGCACGCTGGAAGTGGGAAAAGCCGCCGACATGATCGTGGTGGATGGTGATCCGCTGGCGGATATCTGTATTTTGCAGAACAAGAGCAAGCTGCTGCAAGTGTTCAAAGCCGGGGAAGTGATCCGGCCATCCGAGGTTGTTCGGTAACTCACGTTCCTATCATTTCTTTACACCTACAGGAGGTAGTACATGTCAAAAGGGTATTTCCTTGAGCGTCTGACCTGGCCGCAAGCCAAACAGGCTTTTGAGAAGACCTCGGTTGTGGTCATTCCCACAGGCTCCAATGAACAGCACGGGCCGCACCTGCCCACCGGCACCGATTGGATGGTGGCGCGCGAAGTGGCTCGCCGCCTGGGCGAACGCGCCGAGGTGATCGTCACCCCCGGCCTGCCGTTCGGCTATGCCAAATACCACACCGTTTTCCCCGGCACGCTGGCCGTCACGGAAGAGACACTCAAGCACGCCATGATTGAAATTTGCGGTGACCTGTTGAAATACGGCGCGACGCACATCCTGTTCGTCAACGGGCACGGCGGCAACACCACCGCGCTGCGCCAGACTGGCGAATGGCTGCGCGAACGCTGTGTGCCGAGCGTGGTCTCGTCCTGGTGGACGATGGCGCACGTCGTCAACCCGCAGTGGAACATGATCGGCCATGCCGATTACATCGAAGTGGCCGCCATGATGGCGATTGCGCCGGAGCTGGTGGACCTTTCGGTGGCCAAGAACCACAAGAACCGCAAGCTGACCGACAAACTGTCCCTCGACAACCTGGGCGTGGTGCGCTTCAAAGAGGGCACCATGGACATTAACGGTGTGATGACCGACGTGACCGAGACCGGTGACATGCTCGAGCTGGGCGAATCGGCCGCCACCAATTACGATATCGAACCCACCGCCGGCACGGCCGAGATGGGCAACGCCATTCTGGACGGCGTGGCCGATTACCTGGCCGAATTTGTGGAAGAATTCCGCAAGGTCAAATTCGCGCCCATCGGCTCCGAAGGCCCCACCGCCGGAATGCGCAAACACTAATCCAAGGGTATTCCTGCCGAAACACGCAGAGATCACACACACATCCGAGAGAGGAAAAAATTCCTATGTCCAAAGGGTACTTACTCGAACAGTTGACCTGGCCCAAGGCCAAAAAGGCGTTTGAAGAGACGTCCGTCGTTGTCATCCCGGTCGGTTCCACCGAGCAGCACGGTCCGCACCTGCCGCTGGGCACCGATTTCCTGCTGCCGCGCGAGATTGCCCGCCGCCTGGCGGAGCGCAGCAATGTGATCGTCACCCCCACCATCCCCTTCGGCTATGCCAAGTACCACACCATGTACCCTGGCACCATGTCGCTGAAGGAAGACACCCTGCGCAATGTGCTGATCGACATCTGCGAGGACCTGCTCAAGTACGGCGTCACCCACATCGTCTTTATTGACGGGCACGGCGGCAACCTGAACGCCCTGCGCCAGTGCGGTGAATGGCTGCGCGCCCGCCAGGTGCCGTGTGCCGTTTCGGTGTGGTGGCAGATTACCGCCACGACCGACCCGAACTGGAACGCCATCGGCCACGCCGATTACATCGAAACCTCCGCTGTGCTGGGCCTGGACGAAAATCTGGTGGATATGAAGGTTGCCAAGCTGCCCACCAACAAGGACCTGACCCCCAACATTCAGATGCTGGACCCGCACTCCGCCAAGTTCAAGGGCGGCGTGGTCAACGTCAACCTGCAGACCGGCGACATCACCGATACGGGCGATCTGATGGAATTTGGCCTGACAGGCGCCAAGGATTACACCATCGAACCCAGCACCGGCACCAAAGAAATGGGCGAGAAATTCTACCAGGGTCAGGTGGACTATCTGGTCGAGTTCATTGAGGAATTCCGCAAGGTGACGCTGCCCGCGCTGGATTCCACCGGTAAACTTCCCAAATCCAAATAAGGGGGACGGCATGAAAAAAGATCTTGTGGTTGGCGCGTTGACGGCCCATGCGGGCCAAAAAGTGACCGGCGTGAACCAGTTCGCCGTGGACGGCAAGCCTTTCACCCTGCCGATGTACCTGATCAACGGCGCGCAGGAAGGCCCCACCCTGGTGCTGACCGGTGGCATTCACGCCGCCGAGTACGCCAGCGTGGCCGCCGCGTTGGAACTGGGCCAGACGCTGGACCCGGCTAAAATTAAAGGCCAGGTGATCGTCGTGCCTGTGGTCAACCAGGCCGGTTTCCCGGCGCGCTCCATCTATGTCAATCCGATGGACAATATCAACCCCAATCGTGTCTTCCCGGGCAAGGTCGACGGCGGCCCCACCGAGCAGATTGCCGCCTGGGTGTTCACCCATGTGATGAAACAGGCCGACTACTTTGTCGACCTGCACGGCGGCGATCTGGTGGAAGCGCTGGTGCCCTTCACCCTCTTCCCCGAAGTGGGCGAGGCGGCGGTGGACAAGGCTTCGTTGGAATTGGCCGAAGTGTTCGGCATTGAGTATCTGGTGCGCAAAGAAGGCAACAGCGGTTCGACCTTCTCGGCCGTGGCCGGCGCCGGCATCCCGTCCATCCTGGTGGAATCGGGTGGACAGGGCATTTGGCCACGCGAGGCGGTGGTGCTGCTGACCGACGGCGTGGAGCGCGTGATGCGCCACTACGGCATGCTGGATGGCGGCAAGCCTGCCCCCGTGCACACCATTCTGCTCAAGGATTTCATCTGGCTGCGCAGCCAGCACACCGGTTTCTGGTACCCCGCGTTGGAAGTCGGCGCGGATGTTGTTGCCGGCCAGACGCTGGGCGTTGTGAAGGATGTGTGGGGCACGGTGCTGCAAACTGCCGTGGCGCCCGCTGCCGGTCGTGTTTTGTTCCTGGTCTCTTCACTGGCGATCAACGAAGGAGATCCACTGCTGTCGATTGGTGCCTGATCCGGGGTTGTCCTCCTCCTCCTCCCAACCCCGATAAGGCCCCACAGCCGTGCCTTTCGCAACACGCCATCTATTCAAAGGGGCGGCGCCCGGCGCCGCCCCTCACACCATGCCTGCCACGCAGGCTGAATCTCCAGGGGTACGCCCGGCATGAACCCTGTACAGCAATACCTCAAAGCGAATATTGATGTCATCACCGCCCGCCTGGTGGAGTTTGCGGGCATTCCCAGCATCAGCGCGGAGCGCGCCTACGCGCCGGCGGTGCGCCAGGCGGCCGAATGGGCCGCGGCACGCATGCAGGCCGTGGGGCTGCGCCATGTGCGCATGGTGGATACGCCGCGTCACCCGGTGGTGCTGGGCGACTGGTTGGATGCGCCCGGCCGGCCCACCGTGTTGATCTACGGTCATTATGATGTGCAGCCGGTCGATCCGTTGGACGCCTGGCACACCCCGCCGTTCGAGCCGCAGGCCCGCGACGGCCGCCTGTACGGGCGCGGTGTGTCCGACGACAAAGGGCCGCTGTTGACCGCCGTCGAAGCGGTCGGCGCGCACCTGGCCGTCAACGGACGGCTGCCCGTCAACGTCAAGTTCATGCTGGAGGGCGAAGAAGAAATCGGCAGCCCCAGCATGGATGATTTTTTGCGCGCGCATGCCGCCGACCTGGCCTGCGATGTGGTGCTGTCGGCTGACGGCGCGATGTGGCCGCCGGGGCGGCCGTCGCTGAGCGTGGCCAGCCGCGGCATGGCCTCGCTGGAAGTGGCCGTGCAGGGGGCCTACAAAGACCTGCACTCCGGCCGGCATGGCGGCACCGCCCCCAACGCGTTGATTGCCCTGGCGCAATTGCTGGGCAGCCTGCGCACGCCCGAAGGGCGCATCGCCGTGGAAGGTTTTTACGACGGCGTAGCCGAGCCGACCGAGGGCGAGCGCGCCGAAATCGCCGCCGTGCCCTACAGTGAGGCGGATTACTGCGCCGAAATGCAACTGCCGCCCGGTTTTGGCGAGCCGGGTTACAGCCTGCTGGAACGCCAGTGGGTGCGCCCGACGCTGGACGTGGTCGGCATGGGCGGCGGCTACCAGGGCGAGGGCATCAAGACCGTCATCCCGGCCCGCGCCCAGGCCAAAATCAGCTGCCGGCTGGCGCCCGGGCAGGATCCGCGCGACATTTGCAAGAAGATCGCCCGCCACCTGCACGCCCACTGCCCGCCAGGGGTGCGCCTGGAGGTGACGATCAGCGAGAGCGGCGTGCCGGCTTACCGCATCGACCCCGGTCATCCCGGCTTAAAAATCGCCGCCGCCGTGCTGCAGGACCTGTACGGCGAAGCTCCGCTGGTGGTGCGCATCGGCGCCACGCTGCCGGTGACGGACACTTTCCGGCGTCACCTGCAGGCCGACACGCTCTTTTTTGCGTTTGCCACCGCCGACGAAGATTACCACGCCCCCAATGAATTCTTCCGCCTGCAGCGCCTGGAAGACGGCCTGCTGGCCTGGGCGGAATTTTTGCGCCGCCTGGGAGACGTGGAACCCACCTCAATCAAAGGAAGCGATACTCCATGACCGCATATGACGCTTTTGCACAACGCATTGCGCAGATCAACGACCTGTGCTGCGTGATCAACCTGCTTTCGTGGGACGCGCGCACGCAAATGCCCGAGCTGGGCACCGAGACGCGCGGCCATCAGATCACCACCGTGGCCGGCCTGGCCCAGGAACTGTTCACCGACCCGCAGACGCTCAAGATGATTGAAGCCGCTGCGTTGGAAGTGCAGGGCGAGGACCCCGACTCGTACCGTGTGCGCGCCGTCAAGCAGGCGCATGAGGCCTACAAAATGTCCAGCCGCGTGCCGCTGGACCTGGTGAAGGAAATCAACGCGGTGAAAACCCCCGGCCATGCCGTGTGGGCCGAAGCGCGCGCC
This sequence comes from Anaerolineaceae bacterium, assembly GCA_034428975.1. Taxonomy (GTDB): domain Bacteria; phylum Chloroflexota; class Anaerolineae; order Anaerolineales; family Anaerolineaceae; genus DAOUGY01. The sequence goes on from DAOUGY010000001.1 coordinate 8,188, forward strand.
AAGAATGATTTCAACCTGTTCGCGCCCTATCTGGAGCGCATCTTCGAGCTGTCGCGCCGCTTTGCCGACGCCATCGGCTATGAGGAGCACCCCTACGACGCGCTGCTGGCGCGCTACGAACCCGGCATGACCGCCGCGCGCCTCAAGACGCTCTTCGCCGAGCTGAAGGCCGGCGTGGCGCCCATCCTGCAGCGCGTGGTTTCCTCGCCCGCGCCGCGCGCCGACTTCCTGCTGGAGCGCGACTACCCCGAAGACGCCCAGCGCGATTTCTCGCTGGAAATGGTGCAGAAGTTTGGCTATGACCTGAAGCGCGGGCGCCTGGACAAGACCGTGCACCCCTTTGAAATTTCGTTCACCCGCCAGGACGTGCGCATCACCACGCGCTTCCACCGCGATTACCTGCCCGCCGCCATGTTCGGCGCCTTCCACGAGGCCGGCCATGCTATTTATGAGCAGAACGCCGACCCGGCGCTGACGCGCTCCGCGCTGGCCACCGACCTGCTCGACCTGTACGCGGTGGCCGGGGCCACCTATGCCCTGCACGAATCGCAGTCGCGCCTGTGGGAAAACCTGGTGGGCCGCAGCCGTGTCTTCTGGCAGAATCATTTCGCCCGCCTGCAGCAATCCTTCCCGCAGGCCCTGGGCGATGTGGATGCCGAAGCCTTCTACCGCGCCGTCAACCGCGTCAACCCCAGCCTCATCCGCGTGGAAGCCGACGAGTTGACCTACAACTTCCACGTCATGCTGCGCGTGGAAATTGAAATGGGCCTGATGGACGGCAGCCTGAAGGTGAAGGATCTGCCCGAGGTGTGGAACGCCAAGATGCAGGAATACCTGGGCGTCACGCCGCCCAATAACTCCCTGGGCTGCCTGCAGGACGTGCACTGGTCCGAGGCGATGGTCGGGTCGTTCTGCACCTACACGGTGGGCAACGTCATGTCGGCGCAGTTCTTCAAAGCCGCCCGCCAGCAGACCCCCGGCCTGGACGATGCCCTGGCACGCGGCGAATACGGCCCGCTGTTGGAATGGTTGGCCGCCAACATTTACCGCCACGGCCGCGCCTTCAGCCGCGACGAACTGCTGATGCGCGCCACCGGCAGCCCGCTGACCACGGCGCCCTATCTGGAGTACCTCAAGACCAAGTATTTTGACCTGTTCCCCGGCTAACGAACCCATTGATTTGTGGAGAGCGGTGAAACCATTGGCGGTCGCCTGAACGGGCGACCGCCTTTTTTGGACGTCGCGCGGCAATTTCGGTTTGCTATGGGATGTTAATGATCTTCTGATATGCAAGCCTGTATAATAGAACCGTTAACCCAAAGGAGGATGTATGGATATCGCCAGTTTATTTAAGGTATTGGCCACGCTGGTGTGGGTGGCGGCTATTGGTGTCATACTGTTTATGGTCATTCGTTCCTCGCGCAATCGACCGGTGCGCAACGGCGGCAGGACCATTTTGGTCGTCGTGGTGGCTGCCGTGCTGCTCTCCACCATCAGCTCCGGTCTGGTGTTTGTGCCCCCGCAGGAGCGCGGCGTGGTCATTTCGGCGTTTGCCCCTGGCGGTATCCGGGATACCGTGCTGCAGCCCGGCATCCGCTGGATCATCCCGTTTGCCGAATCGGTGGTGACCTACCCGATCTCGCGCCAGACCTACACCATGTCGATCGCGCCCAACGAGGGTGAAATCGGCGGTGATGATTCGATCACGGCGCGCACGCTGGACGGCCAGGAAATTTATGTGGATGCCTCGGTGATCTACGCGGTCGATCCGGGCAAAGTGGTGCAGGTGCACATCGAATGGCAGGACCGCTACCCCGATGAGCTGGTGCGCGCCCAGGCGCGTGGCATCATCCGCGACGCGGTCTCGCAATACGGCGTGGAAGAGGTGTACAGCTCCAAGCGCCTGGAAATGGTGGAAATGGTCAACCAGGCATTGGCCAAAAAACTGGCGGACAACGGCCTGGTGCTGGTGGATTTTGTGCTGCGCAACATCACCTTCTCGCCCGAGTATTCCGCTTCGGTGGAGCAGAAGCAGGTGGCTGAACAGCAGTCCCAGCAGGCCAAGTTTGTGGTGGAATCCAAAAAGCAGGAAGCCGAACAGGCCCGCGTGACGGCCCAGGGCCAGGCGGATGCCGCTGTGTTCCGCGCGCAAGGCGAGGCCAAATCGCGCCTGATTCAGGCCGAGGCCGAGGCCAAGGCGCTGGAGATGATCGCTGCGGTGCTGAAGGAAAATCCCAACTTGTTGAGCTACCAGTACATCAGCAAGCTCGCGCCGAACATTTCGGTCATGCTGCTGCCCAGCGGTTCGCCCTTCCTCATCCCGCTGCCGGACGCGCAGGGCAACGTGACCCTGCCGGACACCATCACCCCATAACGATAACCGAAACGGGGGCGCCGCAAGCGCCCCCGCTGGTTTTAAACCGGCCTGCTTCTGGTACAATCTACGTATGAGTGCCAGCGCATTTCCAAAAGGGGTTCCGGCAGCCAAACGATTGTTCGATCTGCTGCTGACTTTGCTTCTGATCCTGCCGGCGGGTTTGCTGCTTGGCGTGTTGATGCTGGTGGTGCGCGCCCGCCTGGGAAGCCCGGTTTTCTTTCGCCAGGCGCGCCCCGGACTGCGCGGCGAGATCTTCACGCTGTACAAGCTGCGCAGCATGCGCGACGCGCTGGACGCCGACGGTCGCCCGCTGCCCGACGAGCAGCGCCTGACCCCGCTGGGGCGTTTCTTGCGTGCCAGCAGCCTGGATGAGCTGCCTGAATTGTGGAACGTGCTGCGCGGCGAAATGAGCCTGGTGGGGCCGCGCCCGCTGCTGGTGGCTTATCTGGAGCGGTACAGCTCTGAACAAGCCCGCCGCCACCAGGTGCTGCCGGGCATCACCGGCTGGGCGCAGATTAACGGGCGCAACGCGCTCTCCTGGGAGGACAAGTTTCGCCTGGATGTGTGGTATGTGGATCACTGGTCGCTGGGACTGGACGTGCGGATTCTGGCGCTGACGCTCTGGAAGGTGCTGCGCCGCGAAGGCATCAGCGCACCCGGCCAGGCCACGGCCGAAGAGTTTCGCGGATCGCCGCCGGTGACTTAAGTCAGACACGCCGGGGGATTGCGGCTGAACCGCGTTGAGGAACGGAGGGATAACCATGCTGCGACGATTGCATTTCACACTGGTACTGGCGCTGCTGACCGCTGCGCTATTGATGCCGGTTTTTTCCATTCAGGCGGCGGACGGCGCCCCGCGTGCGTTGGTGCTGACCGCCACCGGCCCGGTCACGCCAGTCATGGCCGGATATCTCGACCGCGGTCTGGCGTATGCCGCCGAACGCAATTTTGATGTGGTGATTGTGGAACTGAACACGCCGGGCGGCAGCGTGGATATCATGACCACCATGGTGACGTCTATTCGCAACAGCGCCGTGCCGGTGGTGGTGTACGTCTCGCCGTCGGGCGCGATGGCGGGCAGCGCGGGCACGGTCATCACCCTGGCCGGGCACCTTTCGGCCATGGCCCCGCAGACGATCATCGGCGCGGCCAGCCCGGTTGGTTCGCAGGGCGAAGATATTGAAGAAACGATGGACCGCAAGGTCAAAGAAGCGCTGCGCGCGCAGGTGCGCGGGCTGATGGTCGGACGCCCGGCCGAAGCGGTGGCGCTGGCCGAGGATACCATCGAATCGGCTCGCGCCGTGACCGATCAGGAAGCCCTGGCGGTGGGCATGGTGGATATCGGCGCCACGGATGTGAATGATCTGTTGCTGAAAATCGACGGCAGCCGCGTTACGCTGGCGAGTGGCGAGGCGGTGATATTGAGCACCGCCGGCGCGCAGGCCGTGCCGTTTGAGCTGAACATCGTCGAGCAGGTGCTGGGTCTGCTGACCAACCCGAACATTGTCTTCCTGCTGCTGGCCATCGGCGTGCAGGCCATCCTGATCGAGTTGTCCAGCCCGGGAGGTTGGGTGGCAGGCACCATTGGCGTCACCTGCCTGCTGCTGGCCTTTTACGGCCTGGGCGTGCTGCCGGTCAACTGGTTTGGGCTGATTTTCCTGCTGCTCTCGTTTGTGCTCTTCATTCTGGATATCAAGGCGCCTACGCACGGCGCGTTGACGGCTGCCGGTACGGCGGCGTTCATCGCCGGGGCGCTGATATTGTTCAACTCCACGCGCGTGGCGGGCTTCCCGGCGGTTTCGGTGCCGCTGGTGGTCGGCACGGGTCTGGTGATTGCCGCCTCGTTCTCCGCGGCGGTTTCGATTGCGCTGAAAGCGCAAAAGCGCCCCATTTTGATGGGCAAGGAAACACTGGTGGGGCGGACGGGCGTGGCGCGCAGCGCGCTGGACCCGCGCGGCATGGTGCAGGTGGCCGGCGAGGCCTGGGGCGCCGAGCGAACGCCCGATTCGCTGCCGGTGGCGGCCGGCGACCGTGTGGAAGTGGTGCAGGTGAGCGGCGTGCGCCTGATTGTGCGCAGGGTGGTTGAAGAATGAGTTCCTGGCGGCGGCAGATTACCCCGGTGCGCGTGGTGCTGGGGGTGGGCGTGCTGCTCATCCTGGCGGTGCTGTGGTTCACCACGGCGCGGCCGGTGCTGGTGCTGCCGCGGTTGCGCCTGGCGCCGGGCTTTGCGTTGACGGCGGCAAGCGGCGCGCCGGTCACCAGCGAGGATCAGCGCGGCAAGCTGACGTTGTATTCGTTCGCTTACAGCGGCTGCGCCGAACGCTGCACCAACCTGTATGCCACCCTGCAAGAGCTGGACGCCACCCTGGCGGAACGCGGCGCGTTGACCCCGCCGCTGCGCTTCATCACCATCAGCATAGATCCGCAGGACAATCCGCAGCGGCTGGCGCAGTTTGTGCTGCCGTTTCAGCCGCGGGCGGTGGAATGGCTGTGGTTGACCGGCCCGGAAACCACGCTGCGCACGGTGATCGGCGCAGGGTTTGAAGTGTTGGCCCAGCCGGATGAAGCCGGTGGGTTTGTGCTGGCGCCGCGCTTTGTGCTGGTGGACGGCGCGGGCATCATCCGCGGGGAGTACGACGCCGCGGTCACCTCGTCGCGCCAGATTGCTGAATATTTGGATATTCTGTACGCCGAGATTGAAAAATCCACCGGCGCGTCAAAGCTGGCCTACGAAGCCGCGCATTTCTTCGCCTGTTATCCGCATTGAGAGGGGCCATGAAAACCATCCTGAAATCGCGCTGGACGTTACCGGTTGGCGGGCTGGTGGTCGGCCTGGTGGCGGTGGCGCTGCTGATCACATGGCTGCGCCCGCACACCTTCGCCGGCACGGTCATGCAATCGCCGCAGACCGCTTACGATTTCACTCTGCAGGGCGTGGACGGGCGGGACGTGCGCTTGAGTGATTTCCGCGGGCGCGCCGTGCTGCTCTTTTTCGGCTACACCTACTGCCCGGATGTTTGCCCCGGAACGCTGGGCGTGATGAGCCAGGTGCTGTATGAACTGGGGGATCGCGCTCAGGATGTGCGCGTGTTGTTCGTTTCGGTTGACCCGCAGCGCGACACGCCCGAGCGCCTCAAGCTGTACCTCAACCGCATTGACGAGCGCATCATCGGCCTGAGCGGCACACCGGAGACGCTGCTGGATGTGGCCACGCGCTACGGCGTGTTTTATCAGCGCCGCGAGGGCAAGGACCCCGACCATTATCTCATCGACCATACCGCCACCGTGCTGCTGATTGACCCCGACGGTTACCTGCGCGTGGTGTACCCGTTTGGCACGCCATCCGGTGGTATAATCAACGATCTTGTCTATATTTTGGATCATTAATGCCATCATTCTATTTTTGAGGACCTATGAAAAACCGTAAGAACTTTCTGATCGACATGGACGGCGTGCTGCTGCGCGGCCGTACTATCATCCCCGGCGCGGATGAATTCATCCAGCGCCTGAACCAGACCGGCACGCCCTATCTGATTCTGACGAACAATCCGCTGTATACCCCGCGCGATCTGGCGCACCGCCTGAATTCCATCGGGCTGGACGTGCCCGATACGCGCATTTTCACTTCGGCCATGGCCACGGCGCGTTTTGTGGCCCAGCAGAAACCGCAAGGCAAAGCCTTTGTGATCGGCGAGGTTGGGCTGACCCAGGCCCTGCACGAAGCGGGCATCGTCTTCACCGACGTGGAGCCCGATTATGTGGTGCTGGGTGAGGTGAACAACTATCACTTTGAGCAGATCACCACCGCGGCGCGGCTGATCCATGACGGCGCGCTGTTCATTGCCACCAACCCCGACCCGAACGGACCGGGCGAGGGCGGCGCGTTGATGCCGGCCTGCGGCGCGCTGGCGGCCCTGCTGGAAACGGCCACCAACCGCAAACCGTTCTTTGTCGGCAAGCCCAACCCGCTGATGATGCGCAGTGCGCTGAATTATCTGGGCGTGCATTCCGAAGACACCATCATGGTGGGCGACCGTATGGACACTGACATCATCGCCGGTGTGATGAGCGGTCTGGAGACCATCCTGGTGTTGACCGGCGTGTCGCAGCGTGAGACGGTGCGCAAGTTTGCCTATCGCCCGACCTACATTTTTGAATCGGTGGCGGAGATCCCGGTGGGGGCAGCCGCCTTCCCGGCGGCGTGATATAATTCAGGCAAGGAACCCTCGTCGCTATGAAACCCCATTCCAGCGAAGGCCGTGAAAAACGCTTCATTCTTTCACTGGCGCTCACCCTCATCATCTTTTTTGCCGAATTAATAGGCGGATTGTGGACGGGCAGCCTGGCGCTGCTCTCCGATGCGGCCCACGTCTTTATGGACGTGTTTGCCCTGGGTCTCAGTTTTGCTGCGCTGCGCATTTCGGCACGCCCGGCCGACGACCGCCACACCTACGGCTGGCACCGTATGGAAGTGCTGGCGGCGCTGATCAACGGCGTCACGCTGCTGGTGATTGCCGTGGGCATTGGCTATGAGGCGGTGCAGCGTTTTGCCGAACCGCAGCCCATCCGCGGGCCGGAAATGCTGGCGATTGCCGTCGTCGGGTTGGTGGTCAACCTGGTGGTGGCGTTCATCCTCGGCGGGCACGATCATGGCCACGAGCATGGCGCCGAACACGACCATGCCCATGAGCACATCCGCCGCGACTTGAACACGCAGAGCGCCTATCTGCATGTGCTGGGCGATGCGATTTCTTCGGTGGGCGTGATTGTGGCGGCGGTGGTGGTTTCACTGACGGGTTGGATTTGGATTGACCCGTTGATGAGTCTGGCGATTGCGGTGATGATTTTGTTCAGCGCGGTGCGCGTGACGCGCAGCGCCCTGCACATCCTCAACGAAGGCGCGCCCGAAGGGCTTTCCAGCGCGGAGATCAGCACTGCGTTGAGCCAGGTGGCGGGTGTCAGCCAGGTGCACGACCTGCACGTCTGGAACATCTGCTCGGGGCATGTGGCGCTCAGCGCGCACGCCGTGCTGGATACCTGCCCGCCGCGCAATTCGGCGGCGGTGATGGCCGACATGCGCGAACTGCTGCTGGACCGCTTTGGCATTGAACACACCACCATTCAAATGGAAGACGGCGTGTGCAGCCAGGGCGATTGCACCTGCGGCGCGGGGTTTTCGCCCGTGCCGGCGCCTCGCCAGAAATAAATGGTGTAAAGGAATGAATCTCCCGCCCGGCAGCGCCGGGCGGCTTGCTTTAATCCCCCCCGAAGATTAAAAAAATCTAATCCGGCGTGCGCGGCGCGGCGCGATTCAAACCAGACTCATGTGGTAAGATTGAGGCCAAAGCGTAGGATCGTGTGCCTGTAGGAGGATTTGTGTACCGCCGGATATTGATAGCCCTGCTTTGTGTCTTATTGTTGGCGCCCGTAGGCGCGGCGGCCGCTCAAAGCAGCGCACCGCACATCGACAGTATTGAGATCCAGATCCTGCCGGAATACGATCGGCCGGATGTACTGGTGATTTACCGAATTACGCTGGCTTCCGATACGGCGCTGCCCGCGCAGATTTCGGTGCGCATTCCGGCTTCCAGCGGTGGGCCGTACAATGTGGCCTACCAGGATTGGAACGGCGGTCTGGTGTACGCGCATTATGACACCCCGGCGCGTGAAGGCGAGTGGCTGCGGATCGATATCCGCACCGAAACCCCCGTGGTGCAGGTGGAGTATTACGACCCCGGTCTGGTCAAACAGGGCGAGGCGCGCTCGTTTGAGTATCAATGGCCGGGAGACCTGGCGGCGGACGCACTTTCGATGCTGGTTGGTACGCCGGTCAACGCCGCCAACATGCAGGCGACGCCGGTGAACGTGCCCGATGGGCGCAATCCGCTGTCGGCGCCCATGCCGGTGGCTGCCGGGGAGAGCTTCAGCCTGCAGTTGAGCTACAACAAACCGGATGACGCCCTTTCGGCCACGCAGCCGATCGAACCGATGGAAGCGGCCGGCACGCCGGAAAAATCGACCCTCGGCGAGCTGCTGCAGCCGCTCCGCAGCGGTGATTCACTGCTGCTGGTGGGCATTGTGGTGGTGGGCGTGCTGTTCCTGGTGGGCGGTGTGCTGATGCTGGCGGGCAACTGGCAGCCCGGCAAGGCTCGCAAAGCCGGCAAACGCACACGCCGCCATGCTGCCGCTGCGCGTGAGGAGGACGGCGAAGCCGAGGAAGACGGCGCCGTGTACTGCCACCAGTGCGGCAAACAGGCGCGCGAGGACGATGTCTTCTGCCGCGTGTGCGGTTCCCGCTTGCGCGACCGGTAGAAGCACGAGCGAAACCATTAAGCATGTGACGCGCGACCCCGAACGGGTCGCGCTTTTTTTTTGTGCACCATCCTGGCGCATTCGCTCCCTGATTTTGGAAAATTGGCCCTTGAAATTCTGTTTCGATTCTTGAATAATCAGAGTAATCACCCATCTTTTTCCAATGAATATATTCATCGCGCGCATGGCCGACAGGTGACCTGTTCGGGTTTGAATGCGTTTTTTTTGGATTAAGCATGGCGTGGTGGGGAGGTTAAATCCGGCAATGTCTCACCGGCAACCTGTTGATTTTGGATCGTCAGGAGGGAACTATGAAAGCGCGAATGATTTTGTTCCTGGGTATTTTGCTGGGTGTGGCGGCGCTTGGGCTGGCTTTCGCTGGTCCGGCGCAGGCGGTGCCCGTTGGCCTGACGCCGCAGGAAGAGCTGGGCAAGGCGCTCTTCTTTGACACCAATCTTTCTTTGAATTCAAATCAGTCGTGTGCCACCTGTCATGCGCCTGCGGTGGGCTTTGTGGGGCCGGATGCGGCGATCAATGCCGCCGGTGCGGTGTATGAAGGTTCGGTGCCGGGCGCGTTTGGCGACCGCAAGCCGCCTTCGGCGGCCTACGCCGGCGACAGCCCGATCCTGCACTATGACGCGGCCAATGAGGTCTGGGTTGGCGGCATGTTCTGGGACGGGCGGGCGACCGGGTATACGCTGGGCGACCCGCTGGCCGAACAGGCCAAGGGGCCGTTCCTCAACCCGATGGAACAGGCTTTGGTGAATCCCCAGGCGTTGTGTCAGTTGGTGGCGGCTTCCACCTACGCCGGCTTGTATGAAAGCGTGTGGGGCGCCGGGTCGCTGGAGTGCGATGCGCACGCGTTGGAGGTCTATGACCGGATCGGTCGCTCGATTGCCGCCTATGAACGCTCGCCCGAGGTCACGGCCTTCACCTCAAAGTTTGATGCCTTTTACCTGCGCGCAGTGGCCAAAGGCCTGGACGTGAGCGCCATCAGCGAGAAGAATTGGAATCAATACCGCAACCTGGGGTTGACCACGGCCGAGTTGAAGGGCATGGCGATTTTCAACACGCGCGCGATGTGCAGCGCCTGCCATACGCTGGCGGCGGATGTGTCGGGCTTCCCGCTGTTCACCGATTTCACCTATGACAACCTGGGGATTCCGCGCAACCCGCTCAATCCCTACAGCGCGGCGCACCCCGATTGGGCCGACCCCGGCCTGGGCGGCTACTTGAAATCCGCCGGCTTCGACGAGAGCGTCTACGCCGCCGAGACGGGCAAGTTTAAAGTGCCCACGCTGCGCAATGTGGCCAAAGCACCGGATAACCGGCTGGTCAAAGCCTACGGGCATAACGGCTACTTCAAGTCGCTCAAGGAGATTGTGCACTTCTACAACACCCGCGACGTAAAGCCCTGGCCTGCTGCGGAGACCCCGCAAAACGTCAACACCAACGAGTTGGGCAATCTTGGATTGACGGAAAAGGACGAGGATTTGATCATCACCTTTATGAAGACGCTGTCGGACGGCTGGATGAAATAACCCGGTCGGCGTCGGCGTGAAGAAAAATCGACCTCCCGTCAATATGGGAGGTCGATTTCGGTTGTGAACTGACCAGGGAGGATTATTTCTCCAGCGCGCCGCCGGTGATCCACTGTTTCAGCAGTTCCAGTTCTTCGGCGGTGATGCGCCCGACGTGCGTGCCGCCGGCTTCGAACTTTTGCACCAGCAGGCTGGCGGCCGGGTCGTTGCCGGAGATGGCCGGGCCGCTGGCGCCGCCCTTGATCACCGAGGCATAGGTGGAGGCGTCAAAACCGCCCATCGTGCCGTGGCAGGCAATGCACTTGGTTTGGAAGAGCGCGGCGATGTTGGTATCCCAGGTGACCGCTGCTGTGGCGGGGGCGGCAGCCGTTTCGGTGGCGCCGGCCACAGTGGGGGCGGCGGTGGCGGTGGGCGCCGGGGTGTTGGTGGGCGCGGCGGTGGCGGTGGGGGCCAGCGTCGGGGCGGGCGTGGGCGTCTGCGGGTCATAGGCGGGCAGGCGCACTTCCGTCACCGGTTCGATGGTGGTGATGGAGGTCTGCTCGAGGGTGACGAACCAGTAGATGAAGCCCAGCGACACAATGGTGAAGACCGCGGCGATGGGGTAGAAGATCGCCAGGCGCTTCTTCTTGTCAACCGGGGAAACGGTGCGCACGGCCACGGCGTTGTCGATCTGCTCCAGCTCTTCGGCGTGTTCATGTTCCATGGTGTGGCGGTCGATCTTGCCGTTGAACATGGACGTGTTCCAGTGTTTGAGATGCACGGAGTAGAAGTGCCAAAGGATGATGGCCACCACGGCCAGCACCGCTTCCCAACCGTGGGCGATCTTGGCGGCGGGGATGAACTGACCGGGCAGCACGTCCGTGGTGGCGATTGGGTTCCACAGCATAAAGCCGGTCAGACCCATGGCGAACACGCCCCAGATCAAGGCCCAGTATTCCATCTTTTCGATGAAATTGAAGCGGCCCATCTTCGGGCGGTCCTTGCGGATGCCCAGGTTGAAGAGCACCATGGCGATGACTTCGCGCACGTCGCGGATACCGGGAAGCATCGAGGCAGGCACGCGTTCGACAAACAGCTTGTAGAAGGCAACAAGGATGTGGAAGACCGTTTCGAGCATGAAGATCGAAGCGGCTACATGGTGCACGGTGCGCAGGGTATCCACATTGCCGAACAGGCTGGCGATGGCCACAGAAATGCCCGCGGTGGGGAATTTCTGCGGCAGACCGGTGAGCGCCAGGGTGGTGAAGGAGACAAAGAGCACCCAGTGTTCCACCCGGCGGAGCAGATCGAAGCGCTGAACGAATTTTTTCACGTCATTCACGGTGGACATTTCAGCTCTCCTTCTGCGCAGTGTCATCGGTTTTGGCCGTCTCGACGGGCTTGTTGCGCGCCGTGCGGTCTTTGATGGTGCGGAAGATATCGGTGCCGATGTAGAGCACCATGCCGCCCAAAACAACCGGGATGAGGATGAAGTAGAAGAGCTGCACATAGTACACCAGCGGGCTGCGGTCCGGGCTGGGGCTGTAGTGGCTCATCCAGGAATCGGGGAAATTGGCGTTGGTCACATCCGGATGGCACTTGACGCAGGTGGCCAGCAGGTTTTCTTTGACCTGCAAGCCGTGTACCGGATCGTCTTTGGCGGCGATGTTGTGCACGCCGTGGCAGTCGTAGCACACCGGTTTGTTGGTGACCTGGTCGGGGCTGGCCTTTTCGAAGAGCGTGACGGTGGCGCCGTGGAAGTCGGATACATAGGTATCCAATACGGCGGTGGTCAGGCCGTATTTATCCATGATTTCTTTATTGGTGTGGCAGTCGGCGCACAGGTTGGGCGAAGCCAGGCGCGCGGCGTTGGTGGTGGGGTCACTGATATTGTGCACGCCGTGGCAGGTGACGCAGGAGGGCACGTCGGGGTTGTGTTCTTGCAGCACACCCGCGCCGTGTACGCTATCCTTGTACTCTTCATAAATGGTGTTGTGGCACTTGGCGCAAGTCTGCGGTACGGCCACGTGGGCTTCCAGGCTGAGCTGACCGGCGGCATTGGTGAGGGCCATTTGCTTGTGCGGGTCATGACAGTCGGTGCAGAAAGGCGCATTGAGGTTGCCGGCCTGCATGGCGGCCGCGTGAATGCCGTCATTGGCGGCGGCAAACTGGTCGGCATGGCAGCTCTTGCAGGTTTCGGCATAAAGCGCCTTGTATTCGCGCGTGCCAATTTGCTTCAGATCTTCGGCGCTGCGCGGGTGGGGGAAGGCGCTGATATCTGTGTGGCAGGCGGCGCAGGCGATGCCGTTCTGTCCATGCACCGAGGTTTTGAAGGTATCGCCGCTGATGCCGATATTCAGCGTGCCGTCTTTCAGATCGGCTACGCTGGCGCCGCTGTGGCAGGCCAGGCAGGTGTCGTCAGAAACAGGGCCGCTGCCCTGTGCCGGCGCACTGGCCTGTACGGGCGTGGGTTGGCGAAGACCCAGCGCCAGGCCGGCGGCGACCAGAAGGGCGCCGCATAGGATGACAACCGTAACGAGTTTGGTGTGTTTGGTCATTCCTGTCCTCTTCAACACTCCGGGGGGGAGCGCAGGATGGGGTACGAACAATACTGTGTTCGCCTATCAAATAGATGGGTTTAGGTGGATTAATTATATATTAAAAACGCGGATTGCCAAGGATTGGAGACGTGAAAAGTGTCACAAATTCAAAGGAGGATTGGCCGTTGTGCCTGATGGTGACAGAAAAACTCCCCGCGATTGTCGCGGGGAGTTTTTTGGTATTCGGTGTAGCGGGGCAGGTTACGGGCGAACCAGCTTGGTCACGTCGCCGCCTACACCCTGGATCGAGTCGAACAGGATCTGCATGGTGTATTTGGAGTTGTGGACATAGGAACCCGGATCCTTGATTGTGGCCTGATAGTTGTAGGCCGCGAAGAGCAGGTTGGGGGTCCAGGCGTTGTAGCTGACGTTGCCGCCCTTGTCGTCCTTATCGCCCACGCCGTCGCCGTCCTTGTCGGCCATCCAATACGGGTAAGCTTGCGCATCGTAAGCGATGCCCAGGCCGGCCTTCTCGGTGGCGTACTTCTGGATGGCGGCCAGCAGAGCGGTCTGCAGACCTTCGACCTCACCCTTGAGGCCTTCCTTGGTGTCGCCGTCACCGTCGTAGTCGGCGGTGCTGGTCATGCGGATGGCGCCGGGGTCTTCCACCTGGTGGCAGGCCACGCAGGTTTCGGTCTTGGGGGCCAACGCATGGGCGTCATGGCAGGAGGTGCAGGTGTCGAGGCCGGTGGTGTGAGCGAACTTGCCCACATATTCTTTGCCTTCGTACTCGTACATGCCCGAGGCTTCCGAACCGAAGAGGGTCACGCCGGCCGCAAAGTAGTGAATATTGCGGAAGCGGATCTTGTCGGAGGGGGTGTCGAGGGGCAGGCCGGCAACCGCCTTGGCGACTGTCGCGCCGGCTTCGCGGCCGGAGTGGCAGTTGATGCACAGGTTGTTGTCGTTGGCTTCGCCAAAGGTGACCTTCTTGCCGCTGGGGAAGGTGACTTCGTTTACGGCATAGCGAGCGGGCCAGTTGGCGCCGTCGTGGCAGGTGGAGCACAGGAAGCCATTGGCGATCGGAGCCGAGGTATTGACGCCTTCCTTCAAGAACTGGGGCAGGCCTTCGGCCGAGTGGCACTTGGCGCAGCTGCCCGGAACGGCACCTTCTGCATCCCAGTGGCGGAAGGCTTCGGTGTTGCCGGCAAAGTGACCGGCATCGTCACGGTGCATCTTGCTCATGTCCACCGGGGTGGGCAGAGCGGCGTTCAGATCTTCAATGGTATCGAAGAGCAGCTGGACGATGTACTTGTTGCCGTGAGCGAAAGCGCCGGGATCCTTGACGGACACCTGATAGTTGTAGGCGGCCTTCAGCAGGCGGGGGGTCCAGGAGGCGAAGCCCACCGCGGCACCCTTGTCATTCACATCGGCTTTGCCGTCGCCGTCGGCGTCGGCCAGCCAGTAGGGATAGGTCGCAGCGTCGTACACGATGCCGGACTTGAGCAAGTCCTTGGCATAGGCCTGGATCGCGCCAAAGGCAGCCGTCTGCAGACCTTCGATCTCGTAGAACATGCCTTCTTCCACATTGCCGTCGCCGTCATAATCGGGCGCGGAGGAGATCATGCGGATGTTCTTGAGGTCGTCGGTGGTGGCTACGCCGTCATGGCAGAACGCGCATTCCTGGACCTTGACTTCCAGGGTGTGCGAGTCGTGGCAGCCGATGCAGGTGTCGTAGCCGGGTTCGTGGCCGTTCTTGGCGTCGTAGGCTTTGCCATCATATTCATAGCCACCTTTCACCTCGGTGCCGTAGAGCGTGACAGCCGCAGCGAAGTAGTGGATATTGATGAAGCCAAACTTGGTTTCCTTGTCGCCTTCCTTGATGGGAGCGACGATGGCGTCAGGATTGGTGGCCGCGAACTTTTCGATCTGGGCATCCACCTGGACTTTGGAAGCGCGGCCCTGGTGGCAGGTCATGCACAGGGCAGACTTGTCCAAACCAGAGAGCACGACGCCGGAGGGGAAAGTCACGGTGTCGAGCTTGGCGGCGGCATCATTGTGGCAGGTGTTGCAGGAAATGACCGAGTCGGTCTTGGCGGGGGCATCCACTTTGCCGGCCTCAGAGCCATCGGCGCCCAGGAAATCCTGGAAGCCGTAGGAGCTGTGGCAGGTGGCGCAGGAAGCCGGGACTTCGGCGGGGTTTTCCTCGTCCCAGTGGCGGAAGGCCTCGGCGGTCTTATCGGCGTGCGCAGAGGTTTCCCACTTGGCAACCTGAGCCAGGTCGGCGGTGGTGCAGGGCGCAGCTGCCGGGCATTCGGGGCAGGCGGTGGCTTCGGGGCAGGTGGGCGCTTCGCCGGTAGCGGCCGGGGTATTGCCGCTGCAGGCCGTCAGCACCAGCCCTGCGGCCAGCAACAGCCCCAGAACCAGCAGGAACTTCAAACTACTCTTGTGCATGTGCGTTCTCCTTCAAAGGGTCAATGGGTACGATACGGTGAAACGAGGAATTGCAGAGTACGGCTGCGAGGGAAGCATCACCTCCTTTCATAATGTAACGCGATGAATTCGATTAAGGTACGCTTATTCGTATTGACAGCCCACCCACATTTTGGACGGGGATGGATTTCGATGCGGAAAAATGGGAGGCGGGCGAGGCGACGGTAAAGATACAAATAAACTGATAAAGTTCCGGGCGAGTGCGATTCGGGCCAATTCCACCACTTTACTCGCGTTATATCTGATTATAAGCTTAAGTCTACATGAGAGCAAGATTAATTCGTGTTTTCACAAAGAGCAATCTTCGCGGGATATTGCTCCTTGACGCACATCCCGGGCGGTGGTAAACTTACGCCACAATTGATGCGGGGTAGAGCAGCGGTAGCTCGTCGGGCTCATAACCCGGAGGTCAGTGGTTCGAATCCACTCCCCGCTACTAAAGTCAAACCAGAGTCCGTCGGGCTCTGGTTTTTCGTTAGCCTGGCGCACAGCGGTAGACATTTTTCCAAAAATGGAGGAATTTCTTATGAACC
>DAOUGY010000002.1:0-4681 GCA_034428975.1 Anaerolineaceae bacterium
GCGCAACCCGCGGCTGTGTGATAAAATCTTCACCGCAATATGGTGGCTGTAGCTCAATGGCAGAGCGCTACACTGTGGATGTAGATGTTGTGGGTTCGAAACCCATCAGCCACCCCAAAAGCCCGGTACTCCCGGGCTTTATTATTTGTCTTGAATACCACGAAAAATCAAAACCGCCCGGAGTCCCGGGCGGTTGTTGCGTTCTCAGAGTGCTTATGGAATGGTCAATGCCAGGGCGGCATCGGCGGTGATCAGGCCGGCGCCAGTGGCGTCCGCTTCCCAGCAGGTGTACACGGCCAAACCGGTGGACTCGGTGACGTAGCGGCAACCGGGCGCCAACGGGATGGCGGCAGCTTCGAGAATGGCTTCCGCTTCCGCGGCAGTCAGGTTGGGTTTCTTTTCCACCATCAGGGCGACAATACCGGCGACATGCGGGCTGGCCATGGAGGTTCCGCCCAGGAAATAGTAGCTGATCTGACCGGAATTGACGTTGTATGGACCAACAATCCATGAGCCGGGCGCGGCTACGTCCAAATCCTGGCCGGGTTTGGCGCGGCTGGAAAAGTCGGTGATGTCGTAATCTTCCGGATTAAGCGGGTCGGCCACGTCCTTGCCATACCACCATGAGCGTCCGCCGATCCATTCGCCCGTCCAGCCGGAGGCCGCGACGGAGATGACCGGGGCGTAGGCGCCGGGATAACCCATGCCGGCAGTGCCGCTGTTGCCTGCCGAAGCCACAATGATCACGCCATTGGCTACAGCGTAATCCACAGCCGCTTTTTCCACGGCATCCAGTACCGGACCTCCCAGGCTCATATTAATGACCACTGCGGCGTCTCCCAGCGCGCCCGAGATCTTGAGATCGGTGACGTACACAATGCCGCGCGCCACCACCGAAGACCAACCGGAACCGTTTTGGTTGAGCACTTTGACCGGGATGATCTTTACCATGGGGGCAACCCCGTTGACCGGCACGCCGGTCATGCTGTACCCCAAAATGGTGCTGGTGACATGCGTACCGTGCGAGTCTTGATCGTGTTCCCACTTGTTGGGTTGGGAGGAAACCCACCCTACCTCGCCACCCCCACCGCCAAAGGCGATACCAAATTCACTGGCGATACGCTCCTGCGGGAAGTACTGGCGCCACGTGTCGACCAGGCCGGTATCCAACACAGCCACATACACGCCTTCTCCGGTGAGCGGTTCCACCCGGCCGGCGCCAAAATCGGTGACATTGATGGCGTCCTGATCCCAAGTGTTGATGCCGTCGAGGAAATTATCGGCTGCGACGGTATCGATGGGTGAGCCGTTGCGCGCGGCATCCGGGTTGGCCGCCGCCACAAAGGACAAGGCGCGAATCTTGGCCAGATTGGCGACCGGTATCTTCATGGATAGCGCGTCAATCTCAACGATGACATTGCGAACCGTACCGAGTTTACCCAATGTGGACAAAATCTGCGGGGTAATGTCGGTGTTGAGTGCGACGTTGATTCCCATGTAGCGGGAAGCGGCCTGTACGCCGGGAGCTCCAACCAGCGAAAACAACAGGCCTACCATAACCAAAGCAATCATCGAACGAAAGAATTTTGCTTGCATTGCCTTCTCCCTCCTGTTGAGATTATACAAACAGCCGTGATTCATCTGAATCACGGCCGGTTACGCCATTGGCTCCACCCGTCCCAGGCGTCCAGGTACAGTACGGGTTTCGTTGCTTCCTTGATGCTTTTATTATAGGAACTTGACTACAACATACAATAGATGCAGACGAGGCGTTTAGAAGTTATTAAGAAATTTTAGCCGTGAGAGCTCATGTGTTTGCTGACCATATCCGCCAGTTGGCCAAACTGTTGGGCGATGAGCCCCTCCGGTTGCACTTCGATCAGTGGGATGCCGCGCTTGGCCGCGAAAAATGTTTGCTCGGATACGGGTGGGAAACCAATGGCCGGGGCGATGCCAACCTCCTGCTCGATCTGTGTGAGATTGAGCTGCATATCGGAGCGGGCGCGATTGACGGTGACAAAGATGAACGGTTTTTGTGTGGTGAACCCAAGCGCTTTAAGGTCGTCGATGATGTGGCGAGACAGACGGGCTGAAATGGGTTGAGGTTCAAGCACCAGTACCATTTCATCACAGGTGGCGCTCAATGTGTCGAACGAAGGCAGGCTGCGCGTGCCGATATCCAGCACGACTACCTGCGCCAGCCGGCGAAGCTGGTCCAGGAGAATGTCGCGCTGGGCTACATTGGACACCAGTTCCGTGTCCGATGGTGTATTGGAGGCCAGCATCAAGCGGACGCCAAAGGGGGTGGTCACCAATTTTTGGTTGATCAACCCTTCGGTGATATCCGTTGGAGCCATTCGCAGAATGTCACTTAAGCCATTGGTTTGGGTGATATTCAATTCCAATCCCCAAATGCCCAGGCCGCTCTTCAACTCCACGGCGATGGTGTTTTTTTTGAGTTTTTTCTGGATGGCGGCGGCCAGATTGAGCGCCAGTGTGGAAACACCAACGCCGCCCTTGGACCCCAGGACACCGATGACATACCCTTGTTGGGCGGCGGTCGGGATGCGAGCTGGCTGCATCGCCAGCAGGGCGCGAACATTGGCCTGTAGCTCGATGGTGTGGATGGGTTTGGTTAAATAGATATCCACTCCGGCGGAAAACCCGGCGATTTTGTCTTCCAGCTGGGTCTTGGCGGTGAACATCAGGATGGGAATGTTGGCGGTTTGGGGATTGGCACGCAGCCGACGGGTGACTTCATACCCGTCCAAATCGGGCATCATCACATCCAGAATGATGATTTCCGGGCGGTGTTTGATGGCGGCTTCCAGGGCCTCGGCGCCGGTCTTGGCTGCAACGATCTCGTATGGCAATGCAGCCAGCGACATCCGCAAATAGGAAATGGTATCGGCTTCGTCATCGACGATGAGTATTTTTCCGGCCACGGGGCACCTCCATTGCGATTGGGCGCAAAAAAGACAAATGTTCTCCGAACACCCTGGTGCAGAGAACTATTCAAACAACTGTTAGTGTAGCATAAGGAAACAGTCGAAACAAGCCGGGTATCCGGCCAAGCGTTGCAGGTTGATTGCAATGGTTACGTCAGAAAATCCACCCGTTCAGCCAGCAGAGTGGGGTCCGTGCGGTCTGCATCGTCCTGCATCACTCCCTCGACGATCATCAAAGCGCTGCCGCCCAGGATTGCGCGGTATTTTCGGTAAACGTCCGGACGGAAAAGCACATCCAGTGTGCCTTCCAGATCTTCAAGGGTCAGAAAAGCCATCCATTCGCCTTTGGCGGTCCGCGAGCGGCGGTAGGTCTGGCGCACGCCGGCCACTTTCACTCGTTGACCGGTCATGCTGTAGGCCTGGATGGTGTTGATTGCGCCGGATTGGACGATTTGCTGGTGATGGATTTCGACCGGGTGGGCATCCACCCCGGCGCCTAGAATTTCGAATTGCGCCTGAACGCGCTGCTCTACAGACCAGTCCGGTTCATCTTTCGCCTGCCAGTTGAAGAGCGATGGTTGGCTGCGCTTCCAGACTCCTTCGTCCAACTGGTGCAGTAGAACGGGGATAGGCCCCAGACCGTTCAATGCGCCGCATGTGATCAGGTTGCGAACTTCCACCGGGCGAGGGTCGCAGCGGTTTACCAGATCCTGCAGGGAGGAAAACGGACGCAGCGAAAGCAGGCGCTGTTGTGTGCGAGCCGACAGGTCGCGTACCTGATCGAGACCCATGTAGAGCACGGCTTCACCGCCCGGATACAGCACGCTGAATTCCTGTTTGCTATGATTGACGTGCGGCGCCTGGACGTTTAATCCCATGCGGCGTGCTTCGTTGAGGTAAACGCGTTGGCTGTAATAGCCGCCCCAGTTGGCCAGAACGGCGGCCATGAATTCGGCCGGGTAATGGGTCTTGCACCAGGCGGCGCGCCAGGCCACCTGCGCATAGCTGACGGCATGCGCTTTGGGAAAACCATACCCCGCGAACGCTGCCATGAGTTGCCAGATATGCTCTCCGATATCCTCGGGAACCTGGCTGTGTTGAAGAGCGCCGGCGATGAACCGCTGTTTGAGGAGCTGCATTTGCCTGCCAGGATCAAAGTGGCTCATCGCGCGGCGTAGCAGATCGGCGTCGCTGAGCGATAAACCGGCGAGTTCGTGCGCAATGCGCAGCACCTGTTCTTGATAGAGAATGACGCCAAACGTATCCTGCAACAGCGGAGCCAGAGCGGGGTGCAGGTGACTGACCGGTTCTTCGCCTTTGTAGCGGCGGACAAAGGCATCTTTCAACCCGCCCTGCAATGGTCCAGGGCGGTATAGTGCCAGGGCAACGATGAGGTCGTCCAGCGAGCGAGCGTTGATCTCGCGCAGTGTGGCGCGCATGCCCGGCGATTCAATCTGAAAGCAGCCGATGGTTTGGGCCTGTTCAAGGCGCGCGCTGACAGCGGCATCCCTCTCGGGAATGGCTTCGAGCACATCCATCGGACGCGAATACTCGCTGCGCCGCCAGGAATGAATCGCTTCGGCCACATCGCCAAGTACGGTCAACCCGCGAATGCCCAACAAGTCGATCTTGACCAGCCCCAGCGCGCTGACAGATTGCAGATCGAATTGCGTGATGGTGATTCCTTTGGACCCGGAGCGCATTACCGGCGCGAAGTCGGTCATGGGACCGGG
>DAOUGY010000003.1:0-1993 GCA_034428975.1 Anaerolineaceae bacterium
GACCTTTGTTTTGCAGGGCTTCCACGATCTTGAGCTTGTGATCGGGCGACACACGGGCGAAGACCGAGGTTTGATCAACGGCCTTTTCCAGGTTCTGCACCGACATCTTCTCCAGCTCCACGCCGGTGATGACATTATCGTTGGTGGTGATACCGAGATCGTGGGCGATGTGCAGCGCGGTGAGAGGGTGGTCGCCGGTGATCATGATCGGTCGCACACCGGCGTTCTTGGCGGTGCGCACGGCGTCCTTCACCTCGGGTCGAGCCGGGTCAATCATGCCGACCAGGCCAACAAAGACCAGATGGGTCTCCAACGCGTCGCCGGTTGCGGCATGGGTGTCTTCATGGAAGCGGTAGGCCACGCCCAGCACGCGCATACCGTTTTTGGCCAGGTCGTTGTTGGCGATCTGGATGCGATTTTTCCAATCGCTGCTCATCGGTTCCACGCAACCATTGGACATCACTTGGGAGGAGTGGTCGAGCAGACCATCCACCGAGCCTTTGGTGAAGGCGATAAACGGGGCTTGCTGCGCGCCGGCGGTTTCGCACAGCGATTGAAGCGCGGCCGGCTTTTCGGCCGGAATCGCATGCAGGGTGGTCATGCGCTTGCGATCCGAGTCGAAGGGCAGTTCCGCCACGCGAGGCAGCTCTTTCTCCAGGTCGGCTTTCCACAACCCGGCGCGCGCCGCGGCGATGACCAGCGCGCCTTCGGTAGGATCGCCGACGGCTGAAAATTCGCCGGGCGTGTCGGATTCTTCTTCCAGGGTGGCGTCGTTGCACAGCGTTGCACCGAGGAGCATGAGCGACACGGCATTGTCACCCGCTGGAATAAACCTGGATACCTCGGATTTGTTGACCGTGGGCGAATAGTCACGCAGGCGCTCCTGCAAGTCGATGCGGTTGCCGGCGGTATCCAAAATCGTGACCGTCATGCGGTTTTGGGTGAGCGTGCCGGTTTTGTCCGAGCAGATGATGGTGACCGAGCCGAGGGTTTCCACGGCGGGCAGCTTGCGGATGAGGGCGTTGCGGCGCAGCATGCGCTGGGCGCCGAGCGCCAGGGCAATGGTGACCACAGCCGTCAGGCCTTCCGGAATGGCAGCCACCGCCATGCTGATGGCGGTGCGGAACATGAAGGTCAGTTCTTCGCCGCGTAGCAAACCCAGGGCAAAGACGATGCCGACGATGACCAGCGCCGCGACTGCCAGACCCTTGGAAAGCTGTTCCAGGCGGCGTTGCAGGGGCGTCAGTTCGGAGCCGACGGCCTGCAACATGTCGGCGATGTGGCCCAATTCGGTCTGCATGCCCGTGCCCGTGACCACGGCGGTGCCGCGGCCAAAGGTGGTGATGGTGCCCATGTAGAGCATATTCTTACGGTCGCCGAGCGAAATGCCGGCGCCGCTCAATGCCTCGACGTGTTTTTCCACCGGTTCGGATTCACCAGTGAGTACGGCTTCCTGCACGCGCAGGTTGATCGATTCCACCACGCGGCAGTCGGCGGGGATGGCGTTGCCGGCTTCGAGCAGGATGATGTCACCGGGCACCAGCTCGCGCGCGGAAATTTCGCGGATGTGGCCGTCACGTCGCACTTTTACATGCGGCGCGGCCATTTTCTTGAGCGCGGCCATGGCCTGCTCGGCGCGGTATTCCTGGGTGAAGCCAAGGATCGCATTCATAATGACAATGACAAGGATGACGATGGCGTCGGTCCACTCGTGCAGCAAAAAGCCGGAGATCGCAGCGGAAACGATCAGGATGATCGTCATTGTGCCAATGAATTGTTCCAGCAGAATTTTCCACGGACTTTTCACGCCGCGGTCAACCAGCTCATTTGTGCCAAACTGCTGTTGTCGCTGGGCGACTTCCGCCGCGGTCAAACCGGCTTCGAGCTTGACCCCCAGCTCGTTCAGTGCATCTTCTTTAGATTGATTAAACCAATCTGTCATGTTCTTCCCTCACTCTGTCAAAATCAACCTGCGCTGCAATTGAAAAAAAAA
>DAOUGY010000004.1:0-4729 GCA_034428975.1 Anaerolineaceae bacterium
CCGACGAGGCTCGCGTCTGCGCGGATGTTCTCATCGCATCCGACTTGCGCGGCATTGAATCCCACGGCGTTGGCCGCTTGAAGATGTATTACGACCGCATCAAAGCCGGCATTCAGTTCCCCACCACCCGCTTTGAAATCGTGCGCGAAAGCCCGGCCACCGCCGTTGTGGACGGGCATCACGGCATGGGCATGGTCATTGCCACCCGCGCCATGCAATTGGCCATTCAAAAAGCCAAAACCTACGGTATGGGCTCCGTCGCTGTGCGTAACTCGACCCATTTCGGCATCGACGGTTATTACCCTCTCATGGTGGTCAAAGAAGGCCTGATCGGCATGAGCTTCACCAACGCGCGCCCGTCGATCGCCCCCACGTTCAGCGTTCAGCCCATGCTGGGCACCAATCCCATCGCCTTTGGCGCGCCCACTGACGAAGAATGCCCCTTCCTGTTTGACGCCGCCACGTCCATCACTCAGCGCGGCAAATTTGAGGTACTGGAACGCGAAGAGAAAAGCGCGCCTGAAGGCTGGGTGGTGGATCAGCAATGCAACTTCCTCACCGATCCGAGCGCGGTACTCAAAGGCCTTTCCGCCGACACCGCGGCTCTGCTGCCATTGGGCGGCGCCGGTGAATGGCTGGGCGGCCACAAAGGCTACGGCCTGGCCACAATCGTTGAAATCCTCTCCGCATCGCTGCAAACCGGCGCATTCCTCCACGGTCTGACGGGCATCGCCGCTGACGGCAGCAAGAAACCGCTAGCCCTCGGGCATTTCTTCATGGCCATCGACGTTACGTCTTTTGTCGACCTGGACATCTTCAAGAAAACCACCGGCGACATACTGCGCGAGCTGCGTGCCGCGCGCAAAGCCCCCGGTGAAACACGCATCTTCACGGCCGGCGAGAAGGAATTTGAATCCGAAAAGCGCGTGCGCCAGAACGGCGTGCCGGTGGTCCCCAATCTGCAAAAGGACATTCTGACCATCCAGCGTGAGCTGGGTCTTACTCAATACCAATTCCCATTCTGACAAGGAGTTGCAGCGCCAGGCCAAACCAGTCTGGCGCTGGCGTATCATCCATGACGATTAAAGGATTGATTTTCGATTTTGACGGCCTGATCCTCGATACCGAGATTCCGGAATACGAGGCCTGGCAGGAGATCTACAGCCGTTACAACTGCCGTCTGGAGCTGCAGGAGTATGCCCGCTGCCTGGGTTCCAGCAATGCCGCTTTCGATCCGCTGCACCACCTGCAAAGCCTGGTGTCCCACCCGATTGACCTTCCCGCCATCCAGGAAGAACAGCGCCGTCTCGCGCTCCAGGTCACCCTTGAGCAGCCGGTCCTGCCCGGCATTCTGGAATACCTCACCACCGCGCGTGAGGCCGGTCTGCGCCTCGCCGTGGCATCCAGCTCCCCCTTATGGTGGGTCGGCGGTCACATCGACCGATTGGGCTTGCGCGCCTATTTCGATTGCATCCGCACCTCGGAAGATGTCGCGCAGGTCAAGCCGGCACCGGACCTATACCAGAACGCACTGGGCTGCCTGGGCATTGCCCCGCAAGAAGCCATCGCTCTCGAGGATTCACCCAACGGTATCACCGCCGCGCAACGCGCTGGGATTTTCTGTGTGGCCGTGCCCAACGCCCTCTCCGCCCGCCTCGACACCTCCCACGCCGACCACACGGTTGATTCTCTGGCCAATCTGCCGCTCCATGAGTTGATTGCACACGTCCAGGCTGTCCGCGAAAACCATCAGGTATCGGTTCACTGATCGTTCATACACGCTCTTGAATGCGCCATCCGCCAAAGGTATACTAGAGCACACCGGAGCTGCTGCGTAACCTATGCTCATCGAAACCTTGATGAAGATCCTACCCGACAACTACAGCGTGTTTGACCGCGATCTGGTCATGCGCGCGTATCGCTACGCCGAAGTGGCGCACGCGCAGCAGAAACGCGCCTCCGGAGAACCATACGTCACCCACTGCGTAGCCGTCGCCGGCATCCTGGCGGAGATGAAAGTGCCGGCCACCGTGGTCATCGCCGGTCTGTTGCACGACACCGTCGAGGATACCGAAGTAACCCTCAATGATATCAAACGTGAATTTGGCGAGGAAACCGCCAAACTGGTGGACGGCGTCACCAAATTGACCAATCTGCCGCGCGTCTCACGCGCCGACCACCATGCCGGTGAACTGGACCAAAACGGCGGAGAATCCGTCGAATCAGATCAGGCTATGCGCAGCCGCCGCCGCGACCTGGCCAACGAAACCCTGCGCAAGACTTTCCTGGCGATGGGCGAAGACATCCGCGTCGTCATGATCAAACTGGCTGATCGCCTGCACAACATGCGCACCCTCGGCTTCATGCCCGAGCACAAACGCAAACGCATCGCCCAGGAAACGCTCGACATTTTCGCCCCCCTTGCCAACCGATTGGGCATCTGGCAAATGAAGTGGGAGCTGGAAGACTTGGGCTTCCGCTACACTGAGCCGGAAAAATACAAGGAAATTGCCCAGCATCTTGCCGAACGCCGCGTTGACCGTGAAAAACAAATCGACGCCATCATCGCCGCTCTGCACAAACGCCTGGGCGAATTTAACATCAAAGCCGATATCACCGGCCGCCCCAAACACATTTATTCCATCTACAAGAAAATGATGGAAAAAGGAAAAACCTTTGATATGGTGCGCGACTTGCGTGCCGTGCGCCTGATTGTGGATGACATCCCCGCTTGCTACGCCGCGCTGGGGGTCATTCATACCCACTGGCGGCCCATCCCGCACGAGTTTGACGACTACATCGCCGCCCCCAAGGATAATTATTACCAATCCCTGCACACCGCGGTCATTTACGATGACGGCAAACCGCTGGAAGTGCAGATCCGCACCACCGAAATGCATGAAAACGCCGAATATGGTATCGCCGCGCACTGGCGCTACAAGGAAAAAGGGTTCCGCGACGACGGGTTTGAGCAGCGCATCAACTGGCTGCGCAAACTCATGGAATGGCGTCAGGAAGTCGAAGACGCCCAGGAGTTCGTCGACGGCATCAAAACCGACGTCTTCCAGGACCGCGTTTATGTGTTCACGCCGCGTGGGGACATCATCGACTTGCCGTCCGGCTCCACCCCAATTGACTTCGCCTATCACGTCCATACCGAAATCGGCCACCGCTGCCGCGGCGCCAAAGTCAACAGCAAGCTCGTCGGCCTCGATTACACCCTCAAAACCGGCGATCAGGTGGAAGTGCTCACCGCCAAGCAAGGCGGTCCCTCGCGCGACTGGCTGAACCCCACCCTCGGACTGGTCAAAACACAGCGCGCCCGCTCCAAGATTCGCCAGTGGTTCAAATGGGAAGATCGCGAGCACAATCTCAGCCAGGGCAAGAGCCTGCTGGAGCGTGAATTCCGCCGCCTGGGCATGGGCGATGTCGATCTTACCAAACTGATCGAAGCCTTCGACTACAAGTCCGTCGATGACATGTATGAGGACATCGGCTGCGGCGATTTGAGCATCGGTCGCGTCATTGCCAAGTTCTCCGAACTCAATAAGGACAAAGATCCGCTGCTGCTGCCCACTTCGGCGCCTGCCGAGCCGCGCACCAGCGGCACAGCCGTCAATGTACTCGGCCTGAAAGGGCTGCTTACCACCATCGCGCGCTGCTGCAAACCCGCCCCCGGCGATGAGATCATCGGCTACATCACGCGCGGGCGCGGTGTCACCATTCACCGCCGCGACTGCCCCAATATGCTGCGCCAGAAGGACAACGAGCGCATCATCAAGGTCACCTGGGGCGAACCGGTGCAAACCTACCCGGTCTCGGTGCGCATCAACGCCTACGACCGTCAGGGCTTGATGGGCGATATTTCCACCATTCTCTCGAACGAAAGCGTCAACCTGCAGGATATCAGCCTCAAGGTGACCCACAACCTTGCGATGATCAACCTGGTCCTGGAAATCCGCGATGTGGCCCAGTTGAGCCGCGTGCTCACGCGCATCGAGAACCTGCCCAACGTCATGGAAGCCGTGCGCGTCAAGCCCGGTTAGCGGTGGTATAATAGCGCCACTTTGGACCCGATGGAGGAAGGTTTGTCCGATCTGCTCAGCGTCAACGAGGCTCTCCGGCGCATCCTGGCGCATTTCTCACCCCTGCCCGCGGAAGACGTCCCCCTCGAGCAGGTACTGAATCGGGTTTTGGCTGCCGACCTGTGTTCCGATAACGATCATCCCCCCTTTGACAATTCCAGCGTGGATGGCTTCGCCGTCCGCGCCGCAGACATCGCCTCTGCCACCCCACAGCAACCCATACGCTTATCCATTGTCGAAGAAATTCCAGCCGGCTCCATCGCTGCTCGTGCGCTCGATCCCGGTCAGGCCGCTTCCATCATGACTGGCGCCGCTCTGCCCGATCAGGCCGATGCCGTCGTTCTGATTGAGGACTCCAATTTCGCAACCACCGGCTTTCCGCAGGCGCTTCCCGCCGAATTAATGATAACCGCTCCGCTGCGCGTTGGAGAAAATGTGCGCCGCAAAGGTAAAGACCTGCATACCGGTCAGCGCGTTCTCACACGTGGGCGGCTGGTTCTACCGCAAGACGTAGGCATGCTGGCGATCATCGGCGCGGGGATTGTGCCCGTGCACCGCAAGCCGCGGGTCGCCATCCTGTCGACCGGCTCGGAGCTGATCCCTCCGTCTGCCCCACTCGTGCCCGGCAAAATCCGTGAGTCCAA
>DAOUGY010000005.1:0-6525 GCA_034428975.1 Anaerolineaceae bacterium
CAATGGCTGGCCAAAGCGGATGCCGTGGCGGCGTTGGGCGTGGCGTTGATTGTGGTGTACGTCAGCCTGCAGCTTGGGCGGCGCACCGTCATGGCGCTGTTGGATACGGCGCCGGACGGCATGCTGGAAAAAGTGAAAACCACCGCGGAAAGCGTGCCGGGGATTTCGGACGTGCACAACATTCGCATGCGCTACCTTGGCCCCAAGCTGTTCATCGATGTTCACGTGCGTGTTGACCCCACTTTGAGCGTGGGCGACGCCCATGCATTGAGCCTCAAGGTACAGCAGGTGGTCTCTTCGCTGGAAAAAGGCGGCGCAGACGTGATTGTGCACGTCGAGCCGTGGAAACCGCAGCCGACCAAGCCCTCGACAGAGTAAGTCGAGGTCGTTGGGCAAAGAACAACATAGATCATCCGATGGGAGGAAAGATGAAAGGCACACAAAGACGTTGGATCTCCGGACTGATGCTGGCGGCCGTGCTGGGTATGCTGCTGAGCGCGTGCGATGCACTCAAACCGATGACTGCCATGGAGATCATGCAGAAGGCGGTGGACAACACCAACCAGCTCCAGTCGCTCAAGTACATCATGACAGTGGATGTCAGCGCTTCGGGGCAGTCACTACAGCTAAAGGGCGAAGGGGTGGTGCAGCTGCCGGATAAATCCTACGCGAAGATGGACGCGCTGGGTCAGACGGTGGAGACGCTGCAATTGAGCAAGGATGAGATTTATGCGCGTCAGGCCGGCACAAGCGAGTGGCAGGCGGTGACCGCCGATCAGCTTTCGCAATCGGGCCTGAACACGGATGTGATCTCGCAGCAGAACACCTATTTTGAGTTCTACCGCGACGCGGCGCTGGGCGAAGAGACCCAGATCAACGGGGTGGATTGCTACCATATCACCTTTAACCTGGATCTGGACGGCCTGATGAAGAAGATGATGCAGGCTGAAGTGCTGGCGATGATCGACACCAGCAACGGATCGGGAAAAGGCGAGGCCTGGGT
Source organism: Anaerolineaceae bacterium (assembly GCA_034428975.1). Taxonomy (GTDB): domain Bacteria; phylum Chloroflexota; class Anaerolineae; order Anaerolineales; family Anaerolineaceae; genus DAOUGY01. Next base: position 1,004 of record DAOUGY010000005.1, read on the forward strand.
GAGCAAGAAGGACCTGTTGATTCAGCGCGTGACGATTGAGATGAATTATGCCATTCAAGGTCAGGCGGTCAGCTCGAAGACCGTGATGGAGTATTCTGGCTTTAACGAGCCGGTGGAACTGCCCACGCCGTAATTCGGTTCGTCTGATCGATATCATCCGCCCCCGCAATTTCGCGGGGGCGGATGTTTTAAAGGTGAGTGGATACCCCGTTCTTGTATTTTCGGCGCGCGGCGTGCACCATGCGATCGACGCGCTCGTTGTGCGGGTTGCCGGCGTGTCCGCGTACCCACACCCAGCGCACGCTGTGCGGCTTCATCGCTTCCAGCAGCGCCTGCCACAGGTCCTGGTTGGCCACCTTGCCGGTGGTGCTGCGCCAGTTGCGCTTGATCCAATTGGGCAGCCATTCGGTCATGCCGCGCTGCACATACTGCGAGTCGGTGTGCAGGGTGACGCTGGCGGGCGCAGGCAGGGCGCGCAACGCCTGAATGGCGGCGGTCAACTCCATGCGGTTGTTGGTGGTGTGCGCTTCGCCGCCGCTCAATTCCTGCGGACCGGTGGGCAGCAACAGCAGCGCAGCCCATCCGCCAGGGCCGGGGTTGGGATCGCAGCCGCCATCGGTGTAAATATCAATCACGGGTAATGGACTCATGGCGTGGGGGTAAGCAATTCGTTGGCGGTGGCATCCAACTGGTTGAGGATGTCCACCATGGGGGTGGGGGTGAGCATCACGCCGAACAGGCTCCAGCCGGAATCTTCCAGCACCAGGCGCGTCACCGGCCAGTTGGGCCCCCAGGGGGACGGCACGGCGAGATCCACCAGCGGCAGCGCTTGCGCCCAGCGCGGGTAAATGCGCTGGAATTCGGTGGTGTTCTCCAGTATGGCCGGGCTGAGCGGCAGGGAGGCGGATGCTTCCACCAGGCGGGCCTGCCGGGCGGGGTCGAGCATCCAGCGCACAAACAGCCAGGCGGCCATTTGCTGCTCCGGGCTGGAGCGCAGGATGGCGTAGGACGGGCCGGTGGTGAGCACCACCGCCTGGTCGGACGAGGGGAAGGGCAAAATGAGCCACTCATCGGCGCTGACCTTGCGATCCATGGTACGGCCCTGTGGCAGCATCTCTTCCAGGCTGCCGGCGTAGGCCAGCGATTTGCGCGTGGCGAAATAGTCGTAGGGGGTGGATTGCCGCCCGACCCAGGCACAGCCGGAATCGTACAGGCCGCGCAAATACTCGTAGGCGGGCAGGGCGCCGGCGGAGAAGTTGTAACCATCGCTTTCGGCCAGCGGCGATTGCAGCCCAAAGGCACGCATCCACGATAGCAAGGTCAGGTCGTCGCTGCGCACCAGCCAACCGCCGGTGCCGTCGTTGTCGCGGTCGTCGTCGGCCAGGTTGGCCTGCAGGGCGGCGCACATTTGCTTCTGAAAGGCTTCGGGCGTGTCGGGCGGATAGGGGAAGCCCAGTTCCTGCGCCCAGGTCTGGTTATAGAACAGCACCTGCGCGGTGCGCAGGGCGGGCAGGCCCAGGCGCGCGCCGTTCAGCACATCCGCATCGACGAAGGGCGGGTAGAAAGCCGTCGAATCGGTCTGCTGCAACCCAAACAAGGGATGGTATATGTAGGCGTTGAGATCCACCAGAGCATCACCGGCGCGCTGCCATTCGGCCAGGTCACCGATCGGGGCGGCTACCACGCCGCTGAAGGTCCCATCCATGATGGCCTCACTGGTGGAGCGGAACAGTTCCAACTCGTCGCCGATTTCGACCGGCTGCGCAACGATGCCCCAGGCGTTGGTGCGGTTAAATTCGGCCACCTGGGCGGCCACCTGCTCGGATACGGCACCGACCCACGGGTGGCGAAAATCAACGGTGATTCCGCGCAAGGCGCTTTCCGGTACGTTCAGTTCCGGCGCGAGGGTGGGGGTGGGGCTGGGGGCAGGTGTGGGCGCGGCCGCGGGCGCGGCGGCCGACGGGCTGAGAACCGGGGTTGCCGCGGCAGGCTGTACTGCCGGCGCGCAAGCGGAAAGAGCGAGGAAAACCAGTGCCAGTAGAGCGCGCAGGGTGTGCGGTAAGGTACGCGAAGTCATGCGCTCCAGTCTACTCGAAAACGGCGTGCTTGACCAGTTAATCAAAATCGGTGGGCAGGTCGGGGTTGCGGTAATGCTCAAAGATGCGCTCCAGCTCGTCGGGTGTGACGCGCTCCAGCGAGAGTGGAGGAAGTTCATCCGGAGCGAAGAAGGTGGCGTCGGCAGTTTCGTTGGTTTTGGCTTCGGCTTCACCGAGCAGCTCGCACAGGAAAAAGAGCTTGTAGACGCTGAAAATGTAAGGCGGATGAGGGTGACTGGCGCGGTCGTAGAGCATGAGCAGTTTGACGGCGCGCACGTCGTAGCCGGCTTCCTCGCGCACTTCGCGTGCCACGGCCAGGCCGGGCGGTTCGTTCACGTCCACCCAGCCACCGGGCAGCGTCCAGCGCCCATCGATCAGTTCACGCACCATCAGCAGCTTGCCGTTCTGGAAGACCACGCCGCGGCAGTCGACTTTGGGCGTGGTATAGCCGGATTGGGCGTCGAGCAGGTTTTGCACGACGGGCAGATCGGTTTGGGAATAGGCAGCGAGGATTTCGGCGGCGATGCCGCGCAACTGGTGAAAGCGTTCAATGTCGAACGGGTTGGTGGAGTAGGCCAGGCCGTTCTGGGCGATGGCGGCCAGGTTTTGCGCCCAGGTGAGCCATTGAGGTTGAGGGGGCATGGAGCAGTCTCCGGAGAACTTGGATGGTTAATGATAATGCAGAACGGGGCTCGAGGACAGACAATGGCGCCCGGAGGCGGTCGACGCGACTTTAGTCGTTCCTTTGCGCAGTGAAAGGTTTTATAGTCAATCTTGAGTCCGGATTACTGCTTTACCTGGGAGAAAAAGATGAAAACCATTTGGATGAAAATCGCTTCGATCCTTGCATTCGTTATTGGTGCCATGGCGGTGTTTGCCGGCGCGCAGGTTTTGCTGGGCAACGACCCCGGATACTACGTGATCAACTGGCTGCCGCTTTACAATTACACGGTCGGCGTGCTGACGGTTTTGGTCACCGCCGGTTGGATTTTCAGGAATCACCGGCTGGCCATGCCGGCGGCGGTGGGTACATTTGGGCTGCACGCCCTGGTGATGGTGATTTTGCAGATCGCCTACCGCGGCGTCGTCGCGCCGGACAGCATTCAAGCAATGACCATCCGGCTGGTTGTCTGGGTGATCATTCTGGGGTTGATGGTTGCGCAAAACCGACTGAAGAAAACGTCAAGCAACTGATTTTCAAAAGGACCGGCATTCGGGATCTTGCGACCGATGACGGAATGGAGTGGAAGGTAAGATCGCAGTCGCAATGGGACAGGGAATCTTCGTCGGCGCACGGGGGGATGGCGATTGCATGGATCCGAGAATCGTCCTCGTGCCCATACGAAGAAACGGAATCTGATTCCGGCGGTTGGAACGGGATGAATATCTCACGCAAAGATGAGCTGGATTGGCTTGAACCCTGTACCATCTGTGAATGACGCCTCGTTATAAAGGACCGCAAGTCCATTCGAGATCCAACCGGGTCGTTCATTTGACGGACGGTTATGTGTCTGATTCCCAATCCTTTCGCTCAATCAGTGTTGAGTTCTCTTTTATCTGTTTTTGAATCGGTCAGAGCAGTTTTATGCCCAATTGTGCCAATATGCCTGCAAGTCCACCTCCCTCTACCGCTTCTTCGCCATAGAAGCGAACCAGATTGCCCTCCACCCGAAAGGTGTACGTTGTTTTTGGCAACTTAAAGGATCGTCCGGTCGGTGGCAGTTTTACAGGTATGCCCAAAGGCTTTAGATCGAGAATCCCTGTATGTGAACCCACTTCCTCGCCGATGCAATGGATCATGCCTTCCTGCTCATGAAAATCAGTGAAGTTGAAAGTATGATCTGGAAACGCCGAAAAGAATATTTCCAAATATTGTAGCGCTTGAGGTTTATTGAGTTCCCGTGCGGCACCTTTTGCGATGAATTGATCTGCCAGTAGAACCTGCAATCCCTGCACATCTTTTGATTCGAGCAGGTCAGCGAACTTTTTTGCAATTTCCAGTTTGCTCATCTCTTACCTTCTTCTACAATTTCTGAAGACACGGTACGCGCATCAAATGGGTTGATCCTGCTGCCTTAGCTCATCATTAGGCACCCCAATGGAAACGTGCATTTGCACAATTTTCCACCTCCCGTTTTCAGTATGAAGAACGAAAGTGTGGCGAATCGACATTGCCTGTCCCTTTGAGCGCCGAATTGTGCGCAATTCGGATGCCCAACCTACAGTGCCCTCAACCCAAGCGCTTATTTCACCTGTTTGGATTTGCCTGGCTCCCGAACTTTGAAGCTGTTCAGTGAACGCCCGAACGATGGCATTGTATCCTGCCCACATCTCTGCCGGGTCTGAACCGATTGCGATAACGCCGTCCTTCTGTGAGAACAAGTTCTCAATTTCACCGATATCCCCCTTGGAGACGGCGTCAAACAGTGCGCGGACAACATTTTCGACCTCAACAGATGCCTCCATAAAAATAACTCTCCTTTCATGGATCGACTGTTGATTTTTTAGAACGTTGTGTGGTTTACCAGGCTGCGATGAACTTGCCCCGAACCGATAAGCATCAACACTATACCACGGGAATCTTCGCCGCAATAATCACAATTTCGATCCACACTTCAAGTATGAGCCAAAGAATAGGCCATTCAATAAATTGGATATCTGTGCTTCTGGCGCCGATGAGCAAAATAGTACCCATGTGCGCTTGGCGATTATTCGCCATTTGGATCCAGGACCCATGGCGGCAGGATCGAAAATAAAACAAAGAGAGATGCGGAGGATAACAAGGGACAGCAAATCTTCGCCGGGGCACGGGGGCGGGATCGATTGCAACATAAGTATCCGATCCATCCGTGGATGACTCCTCTTCGCCGGGACTTGAAATGCGTGATATAATATTGCGAACAAGTGAATACACTCCGCCAAGAGGAGTAAGTCAGCGGAAAACTGCCAGAGAAGGAAGCCCCCGGCTGAAAGCTTCCCCAGCCCACCCTGACCGAAGTCGTTTGGCCGTACTGCCGAAGAAATCCGCGAGGAGAGTAGACCGGCACGGGTGAGCCCGTTACAGCGAGCCCCGGATGATGGTCCGGGCAGAGCGCGCCGGTCTGCGCCGGCGAATTGAGGTGGTACCGCGGAAGGTGAACCTTTCGTCCTCGAATGGACGCGAGGTTTTGTTTTTTAACCCTGACAGGAGGCATGAATGCCCGAAGAGAACACCCTGCCCAAAGCGTTTGATTTTGCCGCCATTGAGCAAAAACAGTATCAATGGTGGGAGGAAAGCGGCTTCTTTGAGCCGGCGAACGAACCCGGCAAGCCCGGCTTTGACGCGACGAAAAAGCCGTTTGTCATTTCCATCCCGCCGCCCAACGTCACCGGCGAGCTGCACCTGGGGCACGCCATGTTTGTGGCGATGGAAGACCTGATGATCCG
>DAOUGY010000006.1:0-23479 GCA_034428975.1 Anaerolineaceae bacterium
TTGGTGGAGCAGAGCCAGACGCGCGTGGAAGGCAACAACTTTGACGTGCGCAAACACCTGCTGGAATACGACGACGTGCTCAACTCGCAGCGCAAGCGCATCTACGCCGAGCGCGACCGCACCTTCACCAAGGAAGACCTGCGCGACGACGTGCTGGATATGCTGCGCACCGAGCTGCAAAAGCGCATCCCCGAAGCCTTAAAAGATGAGGAAGGCCCGTGGAAGCTGCTGGCTTATCTCGAAGAAATTCAGCCCTCCTCGGCCTTTGAGCTGGAAAACATCCAACTGCCGTCCTTCCCGGTGCGCCTGATGGCCGGCGAACTGGCCCAACGCACGGCTCGCGACGGCGGACATGAAGGTTTGCGCACCGCGTTGATCAGCATAGCCGAAAGCGCCCTGCAGGAAGAGCGCGACCACATTCTGCGCAGCGCGCGCACTTTGCTCGACCGCGCCGAAGAATCCTACGATCAGCAGCGCACCGAACGCGAAGACGCCCTGGACGCCTTTTTTGACGGGCTGGGCGAGGAGGAAGAAGGCATGCCGCCGCGCCGTCCGCAGGAGATTCTGGACGAGCTGTCCGGTCTGCTGCGCATTCCGCTGCGCCTGACCAATGAACAGATGCGCCAGCTGCCACAGGGCGGCGATGCCCTGCGCGAGGTCCTGCGCCAGCAGGTCGAAACCGGGTTGATCGGCGCCACCGTCACGCGCGTGATCGGCGCCCTGGAACGCCGCCTGGACGAGCCCCTCGGGCTGCGCGCCAATCAGCTGCTCTTCCCCGCCTGGGGTGAAATTGCCGGGCAGCTTTTGCAGGCCACCCAGGAAGCCCTCGACCGCCGGTCGGAACGACTGCTGGGCACGCGCGGGCAAATTTACCAGAACATCGACACCATTCTCTCGCAGGAACGCCGTCACATCGAGGATGAGGATTATTATGCCGCGCTGCTGATGAGCATGCCGGTCGGCACCAAAGTGGCCATCGACCCGCGCTCGCACCGCAAGGGCTGGCGGCGCGTGATTTTGTTGAATTACACCTTCCTGGCGGCGCGCCTGTTGGGCGAGATGCGCCCGCAGGACGTTTCAGATGCGATTTTGGAACACCTGGAAGGCGTGTTGGAACGCCTGCAGCGCGTGTGGGGTCTGGCCGAATGGGAACGCCTGACGCAGAATCAGATACCGCTGTCCGGGCTGATCAGCCGCGTGCAGGAACAGGCGCGCGAAGCCCTGGGCGCAGAGCGTTTCGACCTGTCGGCCAACGCACCGCTGAGCGAGCTGAGCCCGGAGGAGCGCTCGATCCTTGTGGACCTGTTCGGCACGCGCTTGCAAAACGAGGTCTACCGCCAGATTTTGCTGGGCGTGATCTCCGAGCTGTGGGTGGATTACCTGACGCGCGTGGAAGCCCTGCGCGTTTCGATCGGTTTGGAAGCCTACGCCCAGCGCGACCCGCTGGTGATGTACAAAGGGCAGGCCAGCGAAATGTTTGGCCAATTGCTCAGCGACATCCGCATGGGCGTGATCAGCCGCATATTTGTGGTGCAGCCGCGCCGCAGCAGTTCGGCCGCCGCCCCGACCGAGCGCGGCGAGGTGCCGCCGGAAGCCGAGGTTTCCGCGGACGTGCAGGTCAACCCGTCCGGCGGTGAGGATCGCAAGAAGAAGCGCCGCCGTCATTAAACGAGCAAACAAACCATAAGATCCCGATGCCGTCCCCGGCATCGGGATCTTATCTCATCCGTGTCATCCGTGGAGTAACCTCTTTGCCGCAGAGAAATCCATTTTTCCCGCGTTTCATCCACGCATATCCGTGCACATCCATGGAGTAACCTTTTCACCGCCGGGGACGGCAGCTGGATCGAAGTTGGACGCACGACGCTGGGTGTTTTTTCATCCTCCCATCTGCGTGAATCCGTGGATCAAACCTCTTCCCTGCAAAACAAGAGTCTCCCCTTCCATTCGGAATGCGGTATAATAGAAAATCCAAGAAGCCCATCCGGCAATCAGGCAGGGTTGCCTTAATATAAGTTCGCACTTATAATGGGCTTAATCTTTTGGTCATCGGAGTACTCGATCTAATGGAACTGAACGACGCCCCTCTCGGACAGGACGAACTGTCAGAGAACAACCAGATTGAAAACCATAACATGGCTTCCTTGCTCGAAGAGGAAGGTATTGGCATCGATTTCCCCCGTCAGGGCGAAATCCGGCAGGGTGTGGTGGCCTCCATCACTCCGGGTCAGATTCTCGTCTCCGTCGGGACGAAATCGGAAGGCGTGATTTCCGGCAAAGAATATGAGCTAATTCCGGCTGAAGAGCTGGAAGTCCTCAAAGTCGGCCAGGAAATCCCCGTCTACGTGGTGAACCCTGAAGATCAGGGCGGAAATCTGGTGCTCTCTTACGTGCGGGCGCGTGAAGAAGTGAGCTGGCACCAGGCTGAAGAACTGCTCACCTCCAAGGAAACCATTCACAGCTCGGTGATCGGCTTCAACAAGGGCGGTCTGATCGTGCCGCTGGGCGGCCTGCGTGGCTTCGTCCCCGCGTCGCAGATCAGCCTGTCACGCCGCGCCACGGCCAGCGGTGAAACCGCCGACCAGCGCTGGGGCAAAATGATTGGCCTGCCCATTGACGTGGTTGTCATCGAAGTTGACCGCGAACGCCGCCGCCTCATCCTCTCGGAACGCGCTGCCAGCACCGAGACCCGCGAATCCCTCAAGGAACGCGTCATCGATGAGCTCAAAGAAGGCGAGATCCGCGTCGGTCGCGTCACCAGCCTGGCCGATTTTGGTGTCTTCGTCAACATCTCCGGCGCCGACGGCCTCGTCCACCTCTCCGAAATCTCCTGGGACCGCATCCAGCATCCCTCCGAAGTGCTCAAGGTCGGGCAGGAAGTCAAAGTCAAGGTCATCAGCATCGACCGCGACAAGAAACGCATCGGCCTGTCCATCCGCCAGCTGCTCGACGACCCGTGGGGCAGCAAAGCCAGCCGCTACCAGGTTGGCCAGTTGGTCGAAGGCAAGATCACCCGCCTGACCAAGTTCGGCGCCTTCGCCCGCCTCGACGAAGACCTGGAAGGTCTGATCCACATCTCGGAAATCAGCGAGAAGCGCATCGAGCACCCCAAAGAGGTGCTGCATGAGGGCGACACCGTCACCCTGCGCGTCATCAAGATCGACCCCGAGAACCACCGCATTGGCCTGAGCCTGCGCCGTGTGGAATCGATGGCCTACGCCGACATGGACTGGCAGATCCTCGAGCAGGATCTGGACACCAACGACGAACCCAAGGCGGAGTAAGCAGCCGGTTGTTTTCAGGCAGCGGACTCCCAGTCTGAACTTCAAAAGAGCGCACCGCTACGGGTGCGCTCTTTTTCTAAAGGCCCGTTCATGACGTTTATCATCGACGCACATCAAGACCTGGCGTACAACATGCTTTGCCTGGGGCGCGATTATCGCCGCGCCGCGCACGAGACGCGCGCCCTGGAAGCCGGCACCCCCCTGCCGCAGCGCGCCGGCGGTGACGCCCTGCTGGGCTGGCCCGACTACCAACGCGGCAAAATCGCTCTGATTTTCGCCACGCTGTTCCTCTCACCCAAACGCCACAGCGGCGAGTGGGACACACAGGCCTACGTCACCCCCGCCGAAGCACGCCGCCTGCACATGCAGCAGTTCGACGCCTACCAGCGTCTGTGTGATGAAAACCCCGCGCTCTTCCGCCTGGTGCGCACGCGCGCCGACCTGAACGCCGTGCTGGCTCCCTGGCACAGCACCGACGGCGACCCCAACGCTGCCCGACCGGTGGGACTGGTGGTCAGCATGGAAGGCGCCGAAGGCGTGCGCGACCCGCGCGAATTTGAGGAATGGTGGCAGCTTGGCCTGCGCCTGGTCGGCCCGGTGTGGGCCGGCGGGCACTGGTGCGGCGGCATGTTTGAGCCGGGCGGATTCACCCGCGACGGCCGCCAGCTATTGGAAGTTCTGGCCAATCTGGGCTATACTTTGGATATCAGCCACATGAACGAAGAATCCGCCCTGCAGGCGTTGGATGCCTATGAAGGCACCCTCATCGCCAGCCACGCCAATGCGCGCGCGCTGCTGCCCGACAGCGGCGAACGTCAATTGACCGACCGCACCATCCGTGGTCTGGTGGAGCGCGACGGCGTGATGGGCCTGGTGCCCTACAACCGCTTCTTGCGGCGCGACTGGACAATCGGCGACCCGCGCGAGCGTATTCCGCTGGACATGCTGGCCGCGCACATCGATCACGTCTGCCAGTTGGCTGGCAATGCGCGCCATGTGGCCCTCGGCACCGATTTCGACGGCGGCTTTGGCTACCCGGCTGTGCCACTGGAATTGAACACCATCGCCGACCTGCAAAAAATCGGCCCGCTGTTGCGCGACAAGGGCTATCAGGAGGACGATATTCAAGCCATCCTGCACGATAACTGGTTAAGAATCCTCGAGAGGACTCTGCCCGCATGAGCCATTCGGATCCGCAAATCACCATTCCCGCCGGACAGCCCATCGACACCTCCCCCAACAAGCCCTACTCCATCCGCCGCGTGCGCCTGGGGTTGGGAGCCACGCTCATCGGCTTCAGCATTTTTCTCATCGGCGCGCGCCCCGGCCTGTTTGGAATGGACCGCAGTCTGATCATCGGTTTCGTGCAAATCGCGGCCTTCCTCATTGGCCTGGGCATCATGTGCATCGGCGGCTACATCAGCCTGATGGCGCTGTGGAAAAACGGGCAGAAGAACATCCTGGCCGATATCGGCCAGCGCCTGGTGGCCACCGGGTACGTCATCGCCGTGTTCGCCGGCATGGCCGATGTGTTTGGCATCGGCAGCCACGGGCTGCCCAAAGTGCCTTACTTCGGCCCCATCCAGGCCGCCGGCGTGCAAATTGGCGAACTGATGATCGCGGTGGGCTTCATCCTGATCATCCCCTTCAAGCGCTTCAGCCACCTGCACGACGAGCCGTCCATCCCCAAAAAGAAGTAAGCGCAACCGGAACAAAAAAACGGGCGAGACCGATTTGGTCTCGCCCGCTGTTATTGCCCTGTGGTTATCCTGCAAGCGGCACCGGCAGCAACCCGATGGCCTGCAGCATTTCTTCATTGCTGGCGAACTTGAATTCCTCCACGCCCAACTGCAGGGCGCGCTCATGCTCGGCGGCTTCCAGCCGTTTGAGGTCTTCACTGCCAATTGGCAGCAGCCCGGGCAGGTGGGTAATCGCCTCCAACAATCCTTCCAGCGCGCCGTCGGGCGCGGGTGGCTTGTCCGCCAGATATTGCAGCACGGCATTGGCACCGTTCACGCCGTCGCGGTGCGCCACGCCCACCAAACCGGTGCTGGCCTGCCGTGCCCAGCCCGCCACAAACACATCCTCAAGGATGCGCCCGGCCTGCGGGTCGAACACTTCATAACTCTGCCCGTCCACCGGAAAACGCGGCGATTCGTTGCGCACAAACGCCGTGCCGCGCACCGGCAGCCCCAGGTGTTCATCCACGCGGTCGCCGATGGCAAAAATGACCGTGTCCACCTCCAGCAGGTGCGTGGTGCCCAGCCCGCGCGCCTTCACTTCATCGCCCTCCAACACCAGCGTGTTGTCTTCCACCTCCAGCGCGCGGGTGCGTCCGGCCTCATCGCCCAGGATGCGCACCGGCGAGGACAGGAAGTGGAACAACATGCGCGTATTCGACGTGGACGGAACCGCCTTGGCCAGGGTGTTGTAGATCCATTGGCGCGCTTCGTCGGGGTTTTGCCCGATGTTCTGCATAATGTAACCCACGCGATTCACTTCAGCGTCGTAGGCGGCCATGTCCAGATTGGCCTGCACGCCCTCCAGCTCTTTGGTGGAGAACTTGGTTTCGGCCGGGCCGCGCCGCGCCACCACGTTTACTTCCTCCACCTTCAATTCGTGGATCAAGTAATGGGCAATGTCCATCATCACGTTGCCCATGCCCACAATCGCCACGCGCCGGCCAATGGCAAAGCGCCGTTCGCTGAACGGGGGCAGGCGGTTGTAGTGGTAGACGATATCCTTGGCGTGGTACACCCCCTGCAGCGATTCGCCGGGCAGCCCCAGCCACTTGGTGGCCTGCGCCCCCACCGTCACCAGCAGCGCCTGGGCACCCAACCGGCGCAGGTCATCGAGGTTGAACTTGCCGTCCGTGCCGACCACCACATTGCCGCAGTAATGCACGTTGGGGTTAGCCAGCACCTGGCGGAATTGATTGCGCAGCCCCTGCTTCATGCGCACTTTGTCCGGATAAATGCCATATTCTGCCAATCCGCCGGGTTTAATATCCCGGTTGATTAACACCACCTGCTGTCCACGGGCCGCCAGCTCGCGCGATGCGAACAGACCGGCCGGACCTGCACCAATGACGGCTACCAGGTGAGGAGAGGTCGAATCAGACAAAGGCTACCTCCAAATACGCACGGTATGGGAACGAAAAGTGTACTTAGCGCAAATAGATCAACATTGTGCACTAAAAAGTATTATAGCCTGTTTTGGCCAGTCCTTCAAAAATTTTATGCTATATTGATATCGAAGGATCTCTTATCACACCAAGGAGTCAGGCATGCCCGATCGCCGCACACCCCAGGCCGCGCAACGTCCCGCCCCGGCGCCGCTGCCCCCATTGCTTTATCAGGGGCGCTTTGGCCCGGCGTTTTGGACCGTGACCGGAACAATCTCGTTGATCGTCAACGCCATCCTGATCGCCGTGTTGCTGGGCCTGGCCGGGCAGCTTTTTGAACTGAAAGCGCTGCTTTCGAACCAACTGGTGGGCGGACTGTACGAAAACTTTGTGTTGATGGACGAAGCCCGCATTCAGGCCACCATCCCGGTCAAAACCAACGTGCGCGCCAATTTCACCATTCCGGTGCACATCGAATCCACCGCGCGCCTGGGCTCCGACACCTTCATCGCCAACGCGCGCATCGCCCAGCTCACCACCGGCGGCATGAGCATTTCCAACGCCCCGGTGGATATCGTCCTGCCGGGCGGCACCGAGCTGCCCATCATTCTGGATATCGAAGTGCCGGTGGATGAAAAAATCCCCGTCAGCCTGAATGTGGCCGTGGACATCCCGCTAAACAACACCGACCTGCACCGCCCATTCGTCGGGCTGCAGCAGGTCATCGGGCCGTACTATCTGTTGCTCGACAACCTGCCCGATTCGTGGCAGCAGGCGCTGTGCGGCCGTAAACCCGATGCATTGTGCAAGCTGCTGATCCCCTGATTGAGGACCCATGCCCCCTACTGTCACCCGCGTTCAGCTTGAGAACGGCCTGACCCTGCACCTTAAAGAGATTCACACCGCGCCCATCATCAGTCATTGGGTGTGGTACCGCGTCGGTTCGCGCGACGAGCCGGCCGGCCTGACGGGTGCATCCCATTGGGTGGAACACATGCAGTTCAAAGGCACGCCTCAATTTCCCGCCGGCGTGATGGATAAAGCCGTGGCGCGCGACGGCGGCTCGTGGAATGCCTTCACCCACCTCGATTGGACTACATTCTTTGAGACCATGCCCGCCGACCGCATTGAGCTGGCGCTGCGCCTGGAAGCCGACCGCATGTGCAACAGCCTGTTCGATCCGGCCGAGGTGGAATCGGAGCGCACGGTCATTCTTTCGGAACGTGAAGGCAGCGAAAATGAGCCTCTCTTTCGTTTGAGCGAGGCCATGCAAAAGGCCGCCTTCAGCGTGCACCCCTACGGGCACGAGGTGGTCGGCAACGTGGAAGACCTCCAGCGCATGCAGCGCGACGACCTCTACCGCCATTACCGCAGCCATTACATCCCCAACAATGCCATTGTGGCGGTGGCCGGCGATTTTGACACCTCCACCATGCTGGCGCGCCTGCGCGAATTGTACAGCGACATCCCCGCCGGGGCGTTGCCGGTGCGCGTGGCGCGCCCCGAACCGCCCGCCCGGTCGGAACGGCGCATTGAAGTGAGCGGCCCCGGCGAAACCGCCTATCTGCAACTCTCCTACCCGGCCCCCGCCGGCGGCGAGACGGATTTCTTCGCCTACACCATCCTCGACAGCCTGCTGACCGGCCCCTCCAGCCTGAACATGTTCGGCGGCGGTCTGTCCAACAAGACCAGCCGCCTGTACCGCCGCCTGGTGGAAAGCGAGCTGGCGGTGGGCGTGGGCGGCGGCCTGCCCGCCACCATCGACCCGTACCTCTACGACATCACCGTCACCGTGCATCCACAGCGCAGCGCCGCCGAAGCGCTGGCCGCCCTGGACGGCGAGATTCAGCGCCTGCAGGATGAGCCGGTCAGCATGGAGGAGATCGTCCGCGCCGCCAAACAGGCCCGTGCGTTGTTCGCCTACGGCAGCGAGAACATCACCAATCAGGCCTTCTGGCTGGGATACGCCGACATGTACGCCGGGTACGATTGGTTTGTCCACTACCTGCAGCGCCTCGAACAGGTCACCCCGGCCGACGTGCAGCGCATCGCGCTAACCTATTTAGTAAGCTCGCGCCGACTGGTGGGGGTGTACCTGCCCACCGGCGAGAGCGCCGGGGAGGTGGAAGAATGAGCCGCCTGCGTCCGCTCAACTGGAAGACCCTGCCCGGCCCGGAAAATGTGACCCGCGTCGAGCTGCCCAACGGCATCACCGTGCTGTGCCGCAGCAATTTCAACAGCCCTTCGGTGGTGATCAGCGGATTTTTAAACGCCGGCAGCCTGTACGACAGCGATGAAAAACTGGGCACCGCGCACTTTGCCGCCAGCATGTTGATGCGCGGCACGCAAACGCGCAGCTTCCAGCAGATTTTCGATGCCCTGGAGACCAACGGCGCCACGCTGGGCTTTGGCGCCAGCGTGCACACCATCAGCTTCGGCGGGCGCGCCCTGGCCGAAGACCTGCCCCTGCTGCTGGGCCTGATGACCGAAAGTTTGCAGCAGCCGCTGTTTCCAGCCGAACAGATGGAACGCCTGCGCGGGCAAATGCTCGCCGGCCTGGCCATCCGCGCGCAGGATACGGCCGACACCGCCGCCCTGACCTTCGACAGCCTGGTCTTTGCCGGGCACCCTTACGCCCGCCCCGATGACGGATACCCGGAAACCATCGCGCGCATCACGCGCGACGACCTGGCGGGGTATCACCGCCGGCACTTTGGCCCGCGCGGCATGGTGGTTGTGGTTGTCGGCGGCATCGAAGCCGCGCGCGCCGTGGAGCAGGTGCAAGCCGCGCTGGGCGGCTGGCAAAACCCCGAGCAGCCCGTCGAACCGCCCCTGCCCGCGTTGCAGCCGTTGCGGCAAACCGTGCGCCGTCACCTGCCGCTGCCGGGCAAAAGCCAGACCGATCTGGTCATCGGCACGCTCGGTCCCCGTCGCAAATCGCCCGATTTCCTGGCCGCCTCACTGGGCAACAGCATCCTGGGGCAGTTCGGCATGATGGGCCGCATCGGCGATGTGGTGCGCGAGCAGGCCGGTCTGGCCTATTACGCCTCCACCAGCCTGAACAGTTGGATCGGCGGCGGCTCGTGGGAAGTGTCGGCGGGCGTCAACCCGGCCAACCTGGAACGCGCCGTGGAATTGATTCTGGCGGAGCTGCGCCGCTTTGTGCACGACGGCGTCACTGCCGGCGAGCTGGCCGATGTGCAATCCAGCTTTGTCGGCCGCATGCCGCTTTCGCTTGAATCCAACGGCGGCGTGGCCGGCGCGCTGCTCAATTTGGAGCGCTTCAACCTGGGCCTGGATTATTACCAGCGCTACCCCACAATGGTGGAAGCCGTCACCGCCGAACAGATCCTGCAAACCGCGCAAACCTATCTCGATCCGGAGCGACTGGCGATCATCTCTAGCGGCCCGGCGTTATAATAGATGCATGCTGATCTTACGCACCGGAGTGGACCTGGTTGAGATTCACCGCCTCGAAGCGCTTTCACCCGCCATCCGGGAGCGCTTCATCCGGCGCGCCCTGACCGAGCGCGAACAAGCCGACGCCGGCGACTCGCTGCAAAGCGTGGCCGGGCGCGTGGCCGCCAAGGAAGCCGTGGCCAAGGCGCTGGGCTGCGGCATCGGCCCGTTGGGCTGGCACAGCATTGAAGTGGAGCGCGCCGAGGGCGGCGCGCCGCACGTGCGCCTGCACGGTAAAGCGCAAGCCGAGGCCGAGCGCCTGGGGCTGCGGCAGTGGTCGTTGAGCATCAGCCACACCCGCGAACATGCCGTGGCCGTGGCCGTCGCTGCCGGGTTGGAATCACCATGAGAATTCTGGCCGTCAGCGATGTCGAGCTGGGCTTCATTCACAGCCCGATGGTGGCCGAACGCTTCCGCGGCGTCGACCTGGTGATCAGCTGCGGCGATCTGCCGTTTTACTACCTGGATTACATCGCCTCCATGCTCAACGTGCCGCTGTATTTTGTGCACGGCAACCACGTCAACCGCCTCGAACACTCCGACCGTCACGACGAAGACCGCCCGATGGGCGCCATCGACCTGCACCGCCGCCCGCTGCGCAGCAGCGATGGCCTGCTGTTGGCCGGTATTGAAGGCAGCCTGCAATACAATCAGGGCGCCCACCAGTACACCCAGGCGCAAATGTGGCGCTACGTGCTGGGTATGGCGCCGGCCCTGTTCATCAACAAAATGCGTTTCGGCCGCTATCTGGACGTCTTTGTCAGCCACGCCCCGCCCTGGAACATTCACGATATGGAAGATCTGCCTCACCGCGGAATCAAAGCCTTCCGCTGGTTTCTGCGCGTGTTCGAACCCACTTATCACCTGCATGGGCACATCCACATCTACCGCCAGGACACCGTGCGGGTGACCCAGTTTTTCAACACCCAGGTGATCAACACCTACGGATACCGCGAAATCACCTTCAACTGGGCGGAGCTGACACGCCGCCCGGTCATTCGCACCGCTCGAGAGTAAGCCCTATGAACGATCCCCGACAATCCCCCGGTCCCAACCACATTCACCGCGCAGCGCGCGAGGATTTCCAACAGGCGCACCGCAAGAGCTTCTGGCGATCGGTGTTGAGCTGGTTCACCGGCAAGGACAACGACCTGCTGCCCTTTGACGAAGTGCGCGCCCAGCTGCCGATGAACGGCCAGCACTACATCGGCATCCGCCAGATTCCCATTGATCAAATCATCGGCAGCGTCAGCCGTTATGCCGATTTTGACCGCGCCTTCCTACCGCGCGTGACACATACCCGCAGCCGCTGGGAGAGCATCGACCAGGCCCAGATGCTGGACGTCATCCTGCCGCCCATCGAGGTCTACAAAATCGGCGAGACATATTTCGTCAAAGACGGCAACCACCGCGTTTCGGTAGCGCGCGAGCGCGGACAAGCCTTCATCGACGCCGAGGTGATCGAGATCGACGTGCCGGTGCCCATCGGCCCGGATGTACGCCTGGCCGATCTGGTGCTCAAGCGCGAGCTGGCGCTCTTCCTCCAGCAAACCCGCCTGACCGATTACTACCCCGAGGCTCACTTTGAGTTGACCCTGGCAGGGCAGTACGACAAGCTGTTGGAGCATATCAGCACGCACCGCTGGTTCATGGGCGAACGGCTGGACCGCGAAGTATCGGATGAAGAAGCCGTGCGCGGCTGGTATGAAGAAGTGTACCTGCCGCTGGTCAAGGTCATTCGCGAGCAGAATATCCTGGAACACTTCCCCACCCGCACCGAAACCGATCTGTACCTGTTCATCATCGAGCATCTGTATTTTCTGCGCATGGAATACAACCAGCAGGAGATCAGCCTGGAAGAAGCCGCCGAACACTTCACCGAAGTATTTGCCCCCGGCGGCATGTCGCTGCTGGGCAGCCTGATCCGCGGGTTGAGCCGCTCCACGGCCGATATGGAAGTGATGGAAGGGCACACGCCGCCGGTTGAACCGGAGAACGACGACGAGTGAAGCGGCGCGTTACGGAACCATACATTGAAGCTGCCGACCTGACGGGACAGGTCGGCAGCCGGGTTTTGGAGGAAAATTCCGGTCAGGCAGGCTGAGCGGCAGGCACGCTGAACACGCCCAGCCAGAAATGATTGGGCATCACCTGGCGATTGGGGCGCACTTCCAAACCGGCGGTGCGCACCAGGCCATTGTTCAACATGGTGGGGTGGACGTAGCACAGATTGGGCTTCTGCCCGTACTTCTGGCGGTAATATTCCACCGCGCGATTGACCTTGGCGGCGATATCGGTTTTCGGATCATTATCAAACCACAGCATCCCGGTGTTCATTTGACGCCTCCCGCAAAAGATGAAACCAATGGGTATCCGATAAAGAGATTATAGAACAATTGTACTAAATTGTCAATACCGTGTTTGAATATTTGTTCCATTTAGAAGATTCCCTTTGCGGCAGGTTAAGGGTATACGATGCAAAAAGCTTGCCAGGGCAAGATATTCTTCATCCCTCCATCCGTGCCACCCGTGGATAAACCCCCTCCCGGCGATGGCCCGCAAGTGTGGACTTTTTTTCCAAATTAAGATATCCTTTAACGTACGTGGCGCTGCGCCACGCCAACTCATCCCGCAGGACACAACGAAATACCATTCCCTGCACAACCGGAGGGCATTGTGATTAAGGAAACCGTCAAGGAAGCCGAAGTACGCATGAAAGGCGCTATTGCGTCGCTGGAAGAAGACCTGAACGCCATTCGCACCGGGCGCGCCAACCCGGCCCTGGTGGAAAAACTGCAGGTGGAATACTACGGCTCCCCCACCCCCCTGATGCAGTTGGCCACCATCAGCGTGCCCGAGCCGCGCTCGCTGCTCATTCGCCCGTTCGACCCCTCGACCATCAAAACCATTGAGCGCGCCATCCTCGCTTCCGAACTGGGCCTGACACCCAACAACGACGGCAAAAACATCCGCCTCAACCTGCCCCCTCTGACGGAAGAACGCCGCCGCGACCTGGTCAAAGTGGTTCACAACCGCCTGGAAGAATCCCGCGTGGCGGTGCGCAACGTGCGCCGTGACCTGCTGAAAGATCTGCGCGAGTTCGAGCATGAGAAGATGATCTCGGAAGACGATCTGAAAAAGGGTGAGGAAGAACTGCAAAAACTGACCGACCGCATCATTCAGCAGATTGAAGCGATTGGCGAACGCAAACAAAAGGAAATCATGGAAGTCTAACTTCCAGAACAGTATGAGCGACCCCGCCGCCTCTTCGGATTTCATCCCAAACGTGCCCGCCCATATCGCCATCATCATGGATGGCAACGGTCGTTGGGCCACCGCCCACGGACTGCCCCGTCTGGAAGGTCACCGCGCCGGAACCGAAAACCTGCGCCGCGTCATTCGCGCCTGCGCCGACTTTGGCGTTCAATACCTGACGATCTACGCCTTCTCCACCGAAAATTGGGGCCGGCCGCAGGGCGAGGTGGACGGTCTGATGCACATCCTGGCCAGCGTCATCGACAATGAGCTGCAAGAACTGCACGCCGAAAATGTCAAATTGCGCCACATTGGCCGCCTGGAACGCCTGGACCCCGAACTGCAGCAAAAGGTGACGCACGCCGTGGACCTGACGCGCAACAACACCCGCCTGGTGCTCAACATCGCCTGGAACTACGGCGGGCGCGACGAAATCATCCACGCCATCCAATGCATTCTGCGCGACGGCCTGCCCCCGGACGCCATCACCGAGGAATTGGTGGGTGCATACCTCTTCACCGCCGGCATTCCCGACCCCGACCTGATCATCCGCACCTCGGGCGAGATGCGCATCAGCAACTTCCTCATCTGGCAGGCGGCCTACGCCGAATGGTACGTCACCCCCACGTATTGGCCCGATTTTAATAAAGAGGAGCTGCGCAAAGCGCTGGAAAGTTATACCGCACGCGACCGCCGGTTTGGACGCTTATCCGAATGCGACGGAGACGACAACCCCCATGCTGGCTGACCGCCTGAAAGTCGCCATCCTGCTCATCCCGCTTGGCGCGGTGATTATTGGCCTGGGCGGCTGGCCGTTTGCGCTCTTCGTCACCGCGGTGATGGGCGCCGCCGCCTGGGAATTTGCCCAGCTCTACCGGCAGGGCGGCTATGCCCCTTCCGCCATGTGGATGGCTGCCGGCGCTGCGCTGCTGACCCTCTCCCGCCACATCTTCGGCTTTGAGCACGCCCCCCTGCTGATCGGCCTGCTGGCCACCATCAGCCTGACCGTTTCCACCATGGCCTATCAAAAAGGCCGCGACAGCGCCGCCGTCGATTTCACCATCAGTCTGGCCGGCATGCTTTATCTCGGCTGGCTGGGCGGCTATTTCATCTCGCTGCGCAACCTGCCGGACGGACTGTGGTGGTTCATGCTGGCGCTGCCGGTCATTGCGCTGGCCGACACCGGCGCCTTCAGCGTCGGGCGGCGCATCGGCCGCCACAAAATGTGCCCGCGCGTCAGCCCGAACAAAAGCTGGGAAGGTTACATCGCCGGCGTGCTCACCGGGGCGCTGGGCGGCGCCGCCTTGGCGGCCCTGTGGGGCCTGCGCGCCGCGTCCATGTCACCCCTCGACGGGTTGATCATGGGCGGGGTCATTTCCGCGCTGGCACCCCTGGGCGATCTGGGCGAGAGCATGATCAAACGCCCCTTCGGCGCCAAAGATTCCAGCCGCCTGTTACCCGGACACGGCGGCATATTAGACCGGATCGATTCGTGGATCTGGGCCGGGTTGATAGGCTACTATTTGACTCTCTGGCTTCGGTAGTTACAGCAGGGCATGGGCCCTGCTGTATTTTTTACCCAACCCGACGGAGGAAATGATGATCGACAGTAAACCCACCCGTAATCTGGCCCTCGATCTTGTGCGCGTGACCGAAGCGGCCGCATTGGGCGCCGGCCGATACATGGGGCGCGGCGACAAGAACGCTGCCGACAAGGCGGCGGTGGACGGCATGCGGTTGATGTTGAACAACGTGCAGATGCACGGCGTCATCGTCATCGGCGAAGGCGAGAAGGACGAGGCCCCCATGCTCTTCAACGGTGAGGTGCTGGGCACCGGCGAACCACCCGAAGTGGACATCGCTGTCGACCCCATTGACGGCACCCGCCCGCTGGCGTACGGCCTGCCCAACTCCATTTCCACCGTCGCCCTGGCCCCGCGCGGGACCATGTTTGACCCCGGCCCGTTTCTCTACATGAACAAGATCGCTGTGGGCCCCAAAGCGCGCAATGTGATCGACATCGAAGCGCCCATTGCCGATAACCTTGCCGCTGTGGCGCGCGCCCAGGGCGCCGACGTGGAAGACCTGGTGGTGGTGATCCTCGACCGGCCGCGCCACGAACAGCTCATCGCCGAGGTGCGCCGCTGTGGCGCGCGCATCCGCCTGATCCCCGATGGGGATGTGGCCGGCGCGCTGATGACCGCCTGGCCGGAATCGGGCATTGATGTACTGATGGGCATTGGCGGCACCCCCGAAGGCGTACTGGCCGCCGCGGCGCTGCGCTGCATGGGCGGCAACATCCAGGGCAAGCTCTATGCCCGCAACGACGACGAGCTGCACCGGGGTGAAAAAATGGGCTATGACTTCCACAAAGTGCTGACCATTGACGATCTGGTCTCCTCCGACGACGTCTTCTTCGCCGCCACCGGCCTGACCAACGGCGACCTGCTGCGCGGCGTGGACTACTTCCCCGACGGCGCCACCACCGACAGCCTGGTGATGCGCGGGCTGACCGGCACGGTGCGGCGCATCACCGCCACGCACCGCCTGACCAAACTGTCTGAAATCAGCTCGATCCCCTATTAGGTTCTTTTCCCCGCAATGAACGAAGGCCGCCCCTTTCGGGACGGCCTTTTGCTTTTGTCATATTCACCGGCCTGGCCGGATCGGACTTACTTGATTTCGTAGGACACGCTGGCGTCCACGCGGATCAGCAACTGCCCGGCCGCGATCGGCACATCCGAAGCCGCAGCCGCCATGCCGCCGCCTTTGCCTTCATACACCGGGGTGGGCGAACCCGAATTGTAGGCGCTGACGTTGATCAGGTTACCCAGGGTCACACCGGCCGCCTTGGCAATGCCTTCGGCTTCCAGGCGCGCCGCGGCAATCGCCTCGTCGCGGGCCTGATTCAACGCAGCCGTCTTATCCTGCACATCAAAGGTGATACCGTTGATGCTGTTGGCACCCGAGCGCACCACCGCATCCAAAATCTTGGACAGGTCGGCTAGCTTGCGAACCGTCACGTACACCGTGTTGTCCACGCTGTAGTAGGTGCCGGTCACCTGACCGGTCTGCGGGTCATAGCGCTGCTGGGGGTAGACATTGAAGCTGGACGTTTGAATGTCCTTGCCTTCGATGCCAAAACCCTTGATGGCCTCGGCCACTGCGTTGGCCTGCTCGTTGTTCTTGTTCAACGCGTCGCCAACACCTTCCGCCTCGGTATGCACACCAATATAGATATAGGCCACATCCGGAACCAGATACACCTTACCGGAACCCGATGCGCTAATCATGCGCACGTTCTGCGGGTTGGTGGCTGCCGCCGGAGCGCCGCACCCGGCCAAAATGCCGAGGGTCAGAACGCCGATAACAAGTGTGGTTAACAATTTGCGGTTCATACTGCTTTCTCCTCATTCTCGCAACATCTTGCGTATTTTCCTACTAAACGCGCGCCGGGCAAAAAAAGTTCCCGGAATCGGCGTGAATTTCTCGCATTTTTGAAGTGAATTCATGCCCCGGCGCGCCCACCTTACGATCCTGCAAAGCCGGGATGCCCCCGCGCGGCTTGTGATACAATCCAGAGAAACGATTTCTTAAGAAACACAGGCCGGAACCATGGATCTTCTCACCGCCATCCACACACGCCGCTCGGTACGACAATTTAAACCCGATGCCGTTCCCGCGCAAGAGATCGACATTCTGCTGCGCGCCGCCATGCAGGCTCCCTCGGCCGGCAACGAACAGCCCTGGCATTTTATTGTCATCGATGAGCGCGCCACGCTGAACGCCATCTCTGCCTTCCACCCCTACGCCCGAATGCTCGGCGAGGCCCCCCTGGCCATTTGCGTGTGCGCCGACCTGAACGCGCTGGTCTTCCCCGGGCGCTGGATGCTGGACTGCGCGGCGGCCATGCAAAACCTGCTGCTGGCCGCACACGACCGCGGCCTGGGCGCGGTGTGGGTGGGCTTGTACCCGGCGGAGGAGCGCATGCAGCCCGCGGCAGAATTGTTGAGCCTGCCGGCACATGTGCAGCCTGTCGCTCTGGCCGCCATCGGCTATGCGAAGAATACACCCACTCCTGCCGATCGTTATAACCCCCAACGTATTCACACCAACCGCTGGTGAGCGCCGTGCGTCGATCCGATTTCCCATTTCTGGCCGACTGGTACGCCATTTCCACGCGCTGGGTGGCCATTCTGGCAGCCGTGCTGGTCGCCGCGCTGTGGCCCGCGCTCAATCTGCCCATCGCCGCCGGTCTGACCGCGTTGGTGGCGGTGAACCTGGGCGCCACCGTGCTGGCCATGCAAAACCGGCGCGTCCCCGCCCACCGCATGTTGTTCATTCTGGCCGACGGCGCCATCGCGCTGGGGTTATTTGCCTTTTCCAGTGGGCTGAACGGCCCGCTGTGGTGGGTTGCACTCATTCCGCTGCTCTCGGCATCCATTTATTACGAATGGCGCGGCGCATTGCTGACCGCGCTGACCTTCCTGGCCGGCCAGACTGCATTTGAACGACTGGCCCTTCCGGCGCAGCCCATGGCCGCGCTGGCTTTGCCCGCCGCCCTGACGCTGCTGATCGCCCTGCTGCTCGGCTTGATCAGCGCCCGGGTCATGCGTTCACTGCGCCGCAGCTATTTTTACCAGGTCAGTCAGCGCGATCAACTCGACCGCCGCGCCCGCAGCGAGGAACGCAACCGCATGCAGGCGGTCTACCGTCTGATTGAAACCCTCAGCGCCACACTGAACTACACCGTGGTGCTGGATACCGCCCTGGACCTGTGCAGCAACGCGCTGGGCGAAACCACCCCACCCGCCAGTGAAATGGTCAGCGCCGTGCTGCTCTTCGGCGAGGAATGTGATCTGACGGTCAGCGCCTCACGCCGTTTCAGCCCGACCGATTTGCGCCAGAATTTCCCGGCGGCGCAGGGCATTCTGCAGGAGGTGCTCAAATCCGGTGAGGCGCGCGTCACCCAGGAGATCGCCGCCGATCCCGAACTGGGCAAGGTGCTCTCACTGACGGTATGCAAGAGCCTGCTGTGCCTGCCGCTGATGCGCGGCCTGAATGCTTACGGCGTGATGATCTTTGGCCAGCTCACCCCCGATTTCTTCACCCCCGACCGCACCAGCCTGCTGGAGATGCTCTCGCACCAGGCGGTCATTGCCATTCAAAACGCGCGCCTCTTCCAGGACGTGGCCGAAGAAAAAGAGCGCATTGTCGAAACCCAGGAAGAAGCCCGCAAAAAACTGGCGCGCGACCTGCACGACGGCCCCACCCAGTCGCTGGCGGCCATCACCATGCGCGTGGACATTGTGCGCAAGATGCTGCAAGCCAACCCGGCCATGGCCGCCGAGGAGCTGGACCGCATTTACGAAATGTCCACCCGCACCACCAAAGAAATCCGCCACATGCTTTTCACCCTGCGCCCGCTCTCGCTCGAATCGGAAGGGCTGGAGGCCGCGCTGCACATCATGGCCGACAAGATGCGCGAAACCTACCAGCAGAACGTGCAGGTGGACGTGGACTCCGGCCTGGTGGACGAGCTGGAGATCGGTAAACAGACGGTGATTTTCTATCTGGTGGAAGAGGCGCTCAACAACGCCCGCAAGCACGCGCACGCCGCGCAGATGTGGGTGCGCCTGAAGCGCGTGCCGCAGGACCCCGAAATTGGCCTGCTGGAAGTGGCCGATAACGGCGTGGGCTTTGACGTGCAGGCAGTCAACTCGGCCTACGAGCGGCGCGGCAGCCTGGGCATGGTCAACCTGCGCGAGCGCACTGACCTGATCGGCGGATTGCTGACGCTGGATTCGGCGCCCGGCAAGGGCACGCGCGTGCGCGTGTACATCCCACTTAGCAGCGCGGCGGTGGAACGGATCGAACGTGGGCGCCTGGCCCTCTCACAGAAAAACGCCTGAATTGAACTACAACGCTTGAAGCACCCGCCGTCCGAAGTCATCCGGGCGGCTTTTTTCAATCACCAACTCGCGCGCACCGTGAAACGCCATAAAATCGCGCAGCGCGCCGGCCACATCCGACGCCAGCGCCTCATCCGGCGACACGCCGTCCTCCAGCAGCATTGCGCGCAGCGTCAGGCGCGCCCGGGCGCGCTCCAGCTTGGGGTCGAAACGCCCCACCAGGCGGTCGTGATGCAGGATGGGCAGACAATAGTAGCCCCAGATGCGCTGCTCGGGCGGCTTGTAGGCCTCCAGGCGTTGAGTGAAATTCCACAGCCAGGCATCGCGGCCCTGAACCCACCATAGATTGTCAAAGGGCGAGAGGAAGGTGGTGCGCCGCGCCGGCAGCCCGCCGTCGGCGGCCTGTTCCAGCTCGGGCAGGCGCGCGCGATGTACAATCCACTCCGCGTCCGTGCCGTCCGCCCGTTCCACCGTCACCGGCACAAACACGCCCTGCGCCATCAGCGTCTCGATATACGGGCGGGCTTCGCCGCGTTTGACCTCGTTGACTGCGTCGGATGCGGACGCCGGCGGGCACAGACCAAAGGCCCGCACGCTCTGCTCCAGCAGATGCAAAATGGTCGCTTCCGGGCCAGGGTCGCTGCGCTCCACCCAATCGGGCAGAACCCGTTCGGTCAGGTCATACACGCGCTGCCAGCTGCGGTCGCGCCGCGCCACCAGCAAATCGCCGCGGCTGAACAGATGCTCCAGGGCGGCCTTGGAGGGTTTCCAGTCCCACCAGGCGCCACGCTTCGGGCCGTTGTATTCAAAATCGCCGCTGTGCCGCGCGCCCTGGTCGGTCACGCTGGCCAGCACATCCTCCACGTCCAAATCGCCCAGCGCGTTGCGCCACCATTCGCTGCTGTTCAACGGGTCGTGCCGGCGGAACAGGGCTTTGCGATACAGCCGGTAGCGGTACTCCTCCAGCGGCAGCAGGCAGGCGGCGTGATACCAGTCTTCAAACAGGCGTCGCGGGTTGGGCTGCCCGTCCAGCCCATCAGCATACGCCAGGCCGTCCAGGTCGGCGGGGTTGTACGCGCCCAGTCGGCTCCACACCGCCAGGTAATGCGCACGGGCCACCATCTGCAGCGTATCCAGTTGAATGGCGCCCAACGCGCGTACCACATCGAATATCGCTTCGGGCGTGGGGGCGCCTTCCTGCCCGTTGGGCTGGTTCAAACGCTGCGCGTGCAGCACCACGGCGCGCGCCGCCGCCAGCGGGACACGGAGGGTCGTCATTCCGGCTTCGTCTCCTGCGCGGCGTGCCAGCGGCGCAGCAGCTCGTGTTCGCGCTCGCGCGAAAGTCCCGCTTTCCAGGGCGCATCCGCGGCGCGCCCGGCCAGCCATTCCAGCGTGGCGCGCACCGTCTCCTCCAGCGGCCGGAAGATCAAACCGGCGTGCACAGCTTTATCGATGCTGAACGCAAAAAAGCCGCCGGCGTCGGGGTCCGATTCGGGCAGCCACAACGGCATTTCCATCCAGGCGCCCACCTGCTGCGCCAGCAGAAACTCATCCGGCAGCCAGGTGAAGTGCGCGTCGGCGGCGCTCGCCCGGCGGCAGGCCTCCAGCAGCGCGCCCATCGTCACGCTGCCGGCCGGGCCGTCCGCGTTGAACGTGCCCACCGCGCGCGCCTCCGTCAGGCGGATCATCCAATCGGCCAGGTCGCGCACGTCAATAAACTGCACAAATCGTTCGGCACGCCCGGGAGCCAGCACCTCACCACCCTGCGCCACGCGCGCCGGCCAGTAGGTAAAGCGGTCGGTCGGGTCGTACGGCCCGACAATCAGGCCGGGGCGCACCACCAGTGCGCGTCCGGGCAGGGCTGCTTCCACCGCCTGCTCGCACAACGCCTTCAACGGGCCATAGGTCTCGCCGGTGATCTCCTCCACGCTCTCGTCGGCCAGCCACCCCACCGCGGCGCTTTCATCCACGCCGGGGTGGCGCGTATCGGCGTACACCGACAGCGATGAGACAAACACATACCGCTCCACGCGCCCGGCCAGCGCCTGCGCCGACTGGCGCACCACGCGCGGCACATAGCCGCACGTGTCAATCACCGCGTCCCAGCGGCCGTCGCCCAGCGCGTCCAGCCCACCGTCGCGGTCGCCCAAAAGCTCTTCCACCCCTTCAAACAGGCCCGGCGCCGACTTGCCGCGGTTGAACAACGTCACGCGGTGCCCGCTGCGCAGGGCCGATTCGACCAGCGCGCGCCCCAAAAAGCGCGTCCCGCCCAGAATCAACAGATTCATGCCATATCCTCCCCGGAATGTCCGTTCATCCAACCCAGCAGACGGAAGACTTCGCGCCCGCGGCGCACCTCGGCAAAAGGAAAACCGTCGCGTTCGATGGAGTAGAGTGCATCCTGCGTGCGGCGCAGGATCATGCTGGATGTGGGCGCGTCGATCAGGCCAATATCCAGCGCATGCGCCAGATCGTCCAGATCCACCAGGCGATACCGGCTGCCGTCCTGCTGCACCAGAATATCGGTGAACAGGTCCTTCATGATCCAGTAGTTCTCATCGGCATTGTGGAGAAAATCGCACACGTGAATGTACCAGAACGTACCGCGCCGCCCGTGAAAGTTTTCCACCACCGCCAGCCCGCGCTTCAGCAGGTAGTAAAAACGCGTGTCCGCCCCGCCGAAACGTAGATAGGGCGGCACGTCGCGCTCGATGATCAAATCGTCGTCCACCACATGCCAGCGCCATGACTCGGGCGGCGTCTGGCGCAGGCGCTCCAGCTTGGCCTGGATATGAGTTTGCACCACCTCTGCGGGGTAACGGGTAATGGTGGAGAGTGTACCAGTTGTTTCCAGAGTCTCGTGTTCTTTGCCAAAGCGCCACCAGACCACCAGCGGCGCAGACGTTTGGGATGTCATCATGCTCGCCTCATTCATTGGATTGCACAGACAGTAAGGTAAGTATATCAAAAACGTTGCACACCCGCCCCGCCGGCTTGACCCGCAATTAAGCCGGGTTATAATTGGAGAAAATCAATCTCAAATTGCGGCGTCATGCCGCGCTTGCATCCCTAAAGGAGATTTTATGCTCAACATTCTTCCCGCGCTCAACCCCGTCCTTCTGGGCGCGCACAACATTCTGCGCTGGGTGATCCTGCTGGCCGGTATCTGGGCCGTGGGCGCCAGCCTGGTGGGCCTGTTCGGTAAACGCGGTGGGCTATCCTCGTTGGTCACCGCCGGCAAACTGTTCGCCGGCGCGCTGGATTTGCAGGCGCTGCTCGGCCTGATCATGCTCGTTTTCACCAGCGGGCTGATGTACACCGCCGTGCAATCCGGACAGTTGATGTCCAACAGCCTGTACCGCTACTTCAGCGTGGAACACAGCCTGATGATGCTGGTGGCGCTGGCCTTCGCTCACATCGGCACGGCGCAGGTGAAGAAGACCGTCGACGACCGCGCGAAATACCGCAAGGCTCTGCTGTGGTACGGCCTGGCTTTGCTGGCCATCCTGCTGATGATTCCCTGGCCGTTCACCCAGGGACGCCCCTGGCTGCCGTTCTAACCGTTCACCATCCACCCCGTGCCGGCGCACATCATGCGCCGGCGTTTCATTTTTTCGGCGGGCGATCTGTGCGGAATCTCACTTGACACATCCTCACCCCGTCGCTACAATGGTTTTAACTAAATAGATCGCTCGGGTTCCTCTCCCCCGGATGGGAAGGATTCGCAGGTGAAACCGGTGCAAGTCCGGTGCTGTCGCGCAACTGTAAGTGCAGAATTCTGCATAAGTCAGGTCGCCCGCCCGAGTTGATGTTCACCACAACCTCGCAGAAAGGAGGTGGGAACCAGGCCTGACCTGTTTTTTCCCCTGTCCTTTGCGACAGGGGTTTTTAATCCCCCGCGCATCGGACGCCGCAAACCCAATCCACGTACCCATTCCCTGGCTCGTAAAGGATATGCGATGAAACGCCTTTCTTTCGGATTTTCTCTTTTGATTGTCTTCAGCCTGCTGCTGGCGGCCTGCGCCCCGGCAGCCACGCCCCCCGCCGCTCAGCCAATCACCCTCAAAGACGGCCTGGGCCGCGAAATCAAGCTGGCGCAGCCCGCCCAGCGCATCGTCTCGCTGGCGCCGTCCAACACCGAAATCCTCTTCGCCATCGGCGCGGGCGCCCAGGTGGTCGGGCGCGATGAGTTTACCAACTACCCCGAAGAAGCCAAAACACTGCCCTCGGTGGGCGGCTCGATGGGCAACTACGACCTCGAAGCCATCGTAGCCCTCAAGCCCGATTTGGTGCTGGCGGCGGAGATCAACACCCCCGAAATGGTCAAATCGCTGGAAGACCTGGGCCTGACGGTCTACTATCTCTACAACCCGTCGGATCTCGAAGGCATGTACAGCACGCTCAAAATCGTCGCCAGGCTGACCGGCAAGGAAACCCAGACGGAT
>DAOUGY010000007.1:0-11481 GCA_034428975.1 Anaerolineaceae bacterium
ATAGACCCCGTCAAAGACCCCATTGGGGCCCGGATCGACGCGGTAGATCTCGGCATTGTTGCCGTCGGCGATGAACAGGCTCCCGGAAGTCGTGTCATAGGTGATACCTTCGGGATCATTGCTGCCGAACCACGACGTGCGGAAATAGGTCACGGTGTCATCCGCGGTGAAGAACGCACCGTCCGGCCCGGCGACCAGTTCGTACACACGGTGCGCATTGTCGTCGCTGATGAACAGATGGCCATTGGCCGGGTTGTAGGCGGCGCCGGTCGGCTCATAGGAAAAGGACAGGGTGTTGGCCGTACCGGTCAGAACGCCCTGCAGGGTGGTGAAAAAGACGTTGGCCCCGGCGTAGTACTGTGGCATTTCCTCCACATCGCAGTCGGTGATGATCAGACCGTTGATTCCGGGCAGATAGGTCACGCCGGCCGGGTCGGGGCTGGGCGGCACAAACAACGAGGTGTCCGTGGTGGCAATCCACTGCGCCGGGATGACCGGCACATTCTGCACCGTGGCCGCCGGCGCCGAGAGGGTCAACTCCACCAGTTGAATGGGCGCATCGCCGGCCGGGTTCAGAGCCGTCAGCGCGTACAGGCTTTGCTCGTCCGGATCGTCGGTGGTATCGCTGCTGGGCGCAAAGGTCAGGCTGCGCGGCGCGAACAGCCCCAACTCCGCCAGGTCAAAACGCGCGCGCACGTTTCCGCCGGGTTCCATTTCCACCAGCGTGCCGCCATCATCCACCGCATAATAATGCCCGGTGTGCGGGTGGCGCGTCAGCGCCGTGGCCCGCGTGATGCCGGCCAACGTCCAATCCGCTTCGGCGCGCAGATCCTCGCCGTCTTCAGGCTGGACGGACTTCCGATCACCGTCCAGCTCGCGCCCGGGCGCCGCCAGCTCGGCGGTGTACAACCAGTCCCCGCTCATCGACAGCCGGTCCATGCGGGTCGGGCCACCGGGCAGGCGCTGCGTGACCACCAGCTCGCCGGACGCCGCGTCATATGTCAGCGCCGCCGGGCTGCCGGCGTCCAGTTGATAGGCTTCAAAAATGGTCGCAACATCCAAATGGGGCGGCTGCGTTGGGTCTGGCCGACCGGCTGAGCCCAGGGTAGGCGAAATAATGGCGTTGAGGGCCAACATCGCCACCAACCAGGGAATGCCAATCAGCAAAGCTTTACGATTCTTCATGAAATATCCATCCGGGGGAACGCCCGGCGCCCATTTGCCTTATCGGAAGAAACGCGGGAAACGGGTGGGAGTAGCCGTGCGCGTGGGCGTCTTGGTGGGCGTTTTGAGCACACGCGTGGGCGTGCGTGAAGGAAGTGGTGTATTGGTTGAACGGAAATAATAGGTCTTGGTTACTGTCGGCGTGCGCGTGAATGTGGCCGTGCGCGTGGGCGTGTGGGTGACGGTCGGCGTGGGGGTGCGTGTGGGCGTGTTGGTGGGCGTATTGGTACGCGTCGGCGTACGCGTGGGGGTGTTGGTTCGCGTGGCCGTCGACGTGGCCGTATTGGTGGGGGTATTGGTCGGCGTGGCCGTGTTCGTCACCGTGGGCGTGAAGGTTGCAGTGCTGGTGGGGGTGCGGGTGGCCAGCGGTTCGGTAGGCGCCACGATCTCATACAGCATGCCGTCGTTTTCGTTCGGGTCGTAGCCGTTATCCAAACCGCGCGCCACGATGTAGATGCTCATCACGTTCGGGTCCAGGCTGGAGGGCGCATACGCCAGGCCGGATTCCGCCCGCCCGGCATACGGGGTCACGTCAATGTACCGCAGCAGTTCGCCGGTCTTGGACGTTTCGGCGATGACGTTGTTCAGGCCGGAGACGATGTACAGAGTGTCGCTGTCGGCCTTGTATTCGACACTTTCAATATCCATCAAACCCAGGGCATAGGTATCAAAGCTGGTGATGATATCGTCACCCAGATGATTGGGCGGATCATACACACCGTCAAAAATACCGTTGGGTCCGGGCGAAACCTCATAGATCTCCGAGCCGGCCCCATCCGCGATAAACAGGTGACCGGTCGAGGTGTCAAAGGTGACCCCTTCGGGGTCCATCGCCCCGTACCACGACGTGCGGAAATACGTCACTGTGTCATCCCCGCCGCCAATTTGCCCATCCGGGCCGGTATCGACTTCGTTGATGCGGATGGTGCTGTCGTCGCTGATGAACAGGTGACCGTTGGCCGGGTTGTAGGCGATGCCGGTGGCTTCGAGGGAAAATGCGGCCGCGGAATAGGTACCCAGTTGCGTACCGTCCAGCGCCACCGCCCAGACATTGATGCCGGTAAAAATGGCCATCTCATCCACATCGCAATCGGTAATCAGCAGGCGGTTTTCGGAGGGGATGTAGGCCAACCCGGCCGGGTCGGGGCTGGGCGGCAAAAAGGCCGAGGTGGCCGTGGCGCGCACCAACTGCGCCGGCAGCACCGGCACGCCTTCCACCAGCGAAGGCACTTCGGCCGTTATTTCAAAAACGCGAATTTCACCGGGGCCGTCCGGTGTGCTCCACGAGGCCAACACATACAGATTCTGCTTTTCAGGGTCATCGGTCGGGTCGGCGCTGGGCGCCACCACCATGCTTTGTACGTCTTGCAAGCCCAGAGACGCCAGGTCGACACGGTCAATGACGCGGCCGCGCGCATCCAGCTCTGCCAGTGTGCCTTGCTGATCCACAACATAATAATGGCCGCTCTGCGGGTGGCGCGCCAGATCTTTGGGTTGCGCAATGCCGGCCTGATTCAGATCAATATCGCGCTGCGGCGAGCGGATGACGGCGTTTGCGGCATCCAGCGCACCCGTCTCGCCAATGCGATCGGGCGCAGCATCTACCTCCACCATGGCCAGCCGTTCGCCGTACAGCGAAAGCGTGTCCACCTGCCCCGCCCCCTCGGGCAGAACGTGATAGACCGCCAGCCCGCCGTTTTGCGCGGAATAGCTCAACGTGGCGGTCGTGCCGGATGGAAGACGGTAATCGTCCAACACACGCGCAACCGTCCAGCGCGGCGTTGTACGCACGCCCGCCGGGTGCGCGCTGCCGGGGACGGGAGACGAAAGCACATTGAGGGCCAGCAGAGCCAACACCAACGGTATGACCAGCAAATACAGCTTGCGTTTATCCATGATCTTCCCCTCTTTCCACGAAGACCGCAGATGCTGTTGGCTGCCATGCAGGTTGCGGCTTGGATATGCGTTCTTGCACAAAGGACTGCTTAAACTCTGGGGCGGAACTGGCCGAGATCACGATCAAAATGAAGAACAGCCAGGTGGGCTTGCGAAACTCCCAGGACAGCGACATCACCCCCACGGCCCAGACAGCCAGAGTGGTGACCCACAGGTAGGCGTATTCGCGCGGCTGACGCAGCGCGGAAACCAGCACAATGCACAACAACGTCAGAAAGATCAGGAACCCCGGCAGGCCGGTCTCTGCCAGGATGGAGATATAGGTATTGTGCGCCAGCGCGCCGGCCAGCAGTTGAACCGTTCCGGCGCCCACCCCCAGCAGCGGGTGTTGGCTGAACACAACCAGCGATGCGCGCCACAGCGCTCCGCGCCCGCCCAGGTCCACCGCGGCGATGGACTGCGCGGTGGTGCCCAGACGTGACAGCACACTGGTGGGGGCAAAATATTGCAGGCCAAGCACAAGGATCAGCAGGCCGATTAATATGAAGGCGCGCGGCAGCGGTTGAATCTGGCGGATGGACCAGAAAATGTACAACAGCGCAATGCCCATGGTGAACAGCGACGTGCGCGAACCGGTCAGCAAAATGGCGAACACGCACGCCGGCAAAAACGCGATATTGAGAATGCGCAGCGGCAAAGGGCGCGTGCGCCGTTCAGGCGAACTGACCAGGAACCAGGCCACCGTCAGGCACAGCGAAAGCATCAAAGCCTGTTCGACGGCATTCACGCCGGTGGCGCTGTAGCGCCCGCCGGAATAGGTGGAAATTTGCACGCCCAGGTAGTAGTTGTACATCGTGCTGCCCACCGCCACCCAGCCGCCCAGCACGTAGGCCTGCATGCCCGCCACCATCTCACGGCGCGTGGCGTACAGATCCCAGAGGATGAGGACCATGATGAAAAGCTGCGCGTAGGTCTCAATCTGTCCCTGGGTCTCGGAGCGGTTGATGGTCCACATCAGGCTGGCCAGATTCCACAGCACAAACAGCAAAAAAACGCCGTGAAAAATGTGCAGTTTGCGAAAGCGGCCTTCGCCCAGCACCGAAAGGCCCCACAGGCCCGCCAGCCCCAGGCCAATGACGCGCGTCAACGAGCCCAACTGGGAAAAGGTGACCGCACCTTCCCACGGGATCATAAAGACCATCAAGAACGAAAGCCACGTAGCCGCTCGGCGCACGATTATTCTCCCAGCAATACATCCATGTACTGATCGACGGACGTTTCCTTCTCAAAGGGCCGCCAGCTTTCCGGCGGATAATTGGGCCGGCCTTCGCCCAGCGCCGCCAGCATGGCCTGCGACAGCGCGGTCGCATCGCCCACCGGCACCAGCCGGCCGTATTTGCCATCGCGTAGAATTTCACGCGGCCCGCTCGGGCAATCGGTGGAAACCAGCCCCGCGCCGCAGTACATCGCTTCGATCAACACCGTGGGCAGGCCCTCCCAGCGCGAGGAGAGCACAAACACGGTCGCCGCGCGCATACAGGCGTAGGGGTTGGCCACAAAGCCGGGCAGGTCCACATCCTCTTGCAGCCCCAGCCGCTCAATTTGCGCTTCCAGTGAAGCGCGCCCATCGCCTTCGCCCAGAATGATCAACCGCGCCGGGCGCCCGGCGCGCACGCGGGCAAACGCATCAATCAGGGTGGCGAAATCCTTTTGGACCGTCATGCGCCCCACGCCCAGCAGCACGGGCGGCTGCCCCGGCTGCAGCCAGGGGTGTTCAGCGGGGGCTTGCGAGCGCGCCTGAATGTCGGGGGTGATCACCGGGTTGTAAATCACGCGAATGCGTTCGCGCGGCAACCCCGCGACTCGCGCCAGATCATCCGCCACGCCCTGCGAAACCGCCACGGTGGCATTCGCCCAGGGGTAGGTCCAGGCCGTCAGGCGGCGCATTAACGGCCGCGCCGCTGGAGAGAGCTGTGTAATCCAATGCGTATAGGTGTCATGTTCGGCCGTGACCACCCGCACCGGCACGCCCGCCAGGCGGCGCGCCCCCAGCGCGATAACGTTGGTGTAACTGATGGTGGAAAGCAGCGTGTCGGGGCGCTCGCGGCGCAAGTAGCGCGCCAGCGCCACCAGGCTGAAGACCGCCCGCTTTGCGCCCAGATCCACCAGGCGCATGCTGTCGGGTACTTCCGTCAAGTATTCACCGGCGGCGCGCACCACCACCAGATCCACCTGCACGCCGCGCGCCGCCAAACCCGGCCCCAGATTGAGGATGGTGCGCTCCACCCCACCGCCGTACAATCCGTGCATGAAAATCGCCAGGCGTTTCATCCGATCATCCTTATTTTTCGAGGGTTGTGGGTGCGTGGATCAGATGGATCAGGCGGTTCACCAGGCGCTCGCGTTGTACCGCCGACAGCCCGGCAAAAAACACCAGCGGCGTAATCAATGCCAGGCTGATCAGGCCCATCAGGGCCAGTTCAATCCAACCGAGCAAACCGTGCGAAATGGTCAGGTGCAATAATTGATTCGAGGCGCTCGCCAGGGCAAAGACCAGCGCGGTCACCAGCGCCGGACGCAGCGCGGCGCGCAATTGATCGCTGAACGGCACGCCCAGGAAGCGTCCCACCTGGCGCGGGTACCCCAGGCTGAGCAGCAGCCGCCCCAGGATGAACCCGATGCACACACCGCTCACCCCCAGATCGAAGACGCCCACCAGCACTACCGCCGCCGCCAGCGAAATGGCCACCGCCACACCGCCCAGAACCACTTTGCGGCGCAGGTCGAGGGTCAGGTCAATCAGGTTGGCGTCGTTGCGGATGAGGGTGAATTGCAGCACCACCAGCACAATCAACAAGCCCGGCAGCGGGCCGACAAAGAACTGTTCACCCACCCACAGGCTCAGGAACATCGGGTTCCACAGAAGAATGGCCGCGCCCAACACCGTCACCAGCAGCCAGGTCAACGACATCATCTCACCGCGCAAACGCGCGGCGCGCTTCAGGTCGCCCGAGCCGATGATGCCGCCCAGGCCGGGCGCGATGCCGAAGGTCATCATCGCCACCAGGCTGATGATCGTTTCCGGCGCGTACTTGGTCAGCGAGAACGCCGTGACGGCTTCCACCGATTCCAACAAGCCCAACACCACCAGATCGCTGGCGGTCATCAGGTTCATGATCAAATTCCAACCGAGGAACCAACCGCTCAGGCCGAGGAAGTGGCGTGTTTCCGCCGGGGAGGGGCGCTCCAATCCGAACCAGCGCGCGTAGGTGCCCACAATGCTCAGATAGAACGCGCCGCTGAGCACGGTGGAAAGCAGCATGGCGCACGCCACGCCCGCCAGGCCGGTGTTGAGCGCCAGAGCGGCCCACGTCAGCCCGCCGCCCACAAAAACCAGCAGCGCCGACAGGCCCATGCGCTTGTAGCCCAGGTTTTCGCCCTCCATAACCGATTGGGGAATGGAACCCAGGCTGCCCGCCGCAAGATTGACCACGAGGAAAAACGCCGCCAAACGCACGCGCATCACCGCGCCGGCGGGCGCATCCAGCCAGGTGGGGGCAAACCAGGCCAACACAGCGCCCAGCACCGCCAACAGCGGTAAAAACATGGCCCACACCGCCAGCGTGGCGCCGACGTTGCGCCGTTTGAAGGCGAAATCTGTGGAATGCTGCGCCTTGGCCAGGGTGAACTTGAGCGCCTGGGTGGGGCGGCCGCTGGCCGGGGAAATGTAGCCCACCAGGCGGTTGAGGATCTGCCAGGCGCCGTAATAGTATTCGCCCAGCCCACCGACCAGAAACGGCGTGATGATGAAACCAACCACCAACCGCGCGGCGTAATCCAGCGCGGAGGCGAAAGCGTTCAGCGTGGCTTTCCGCGTCAGGCTTTTGTCGGAAAAGAGCTGCGTGAACGAGCGGAGCGAGCGGGCGATGCGTTCAGAGGTTACGGCCATTTTTCCTCATGCCGGTGGAGTGGAAGTGCTCAATCCCAAAATCGATAAGGTGCGCTGCAGCAAGTCATTCGGGGTGTGTTTGTCGGTGTTGAAACACACCACACGCGGGCCATTCGGCTTTTGCAACAAATCCGCGATCAGGCGGTCGTATTCGTCGCGAAAATGCAGGTTGAGTTGCAAGGCCTGCTCATCGGTCATTTCTTTAATCAAATGCCAGTGGTTGCGCGAGCGCACGCGGCGAATGAGGGTGTCGTCGGGTGCGTCCAGCCAGACGAGCATATCGATTGTCTCGGCCCATTCATCATGCACTTTACGCCACCAGCGTTCGCCCACCGGGCCGTGCAGCCAGTCGGGGCCAAAGATGTGCAGTTCGGCCATCAGCGAAAGCGGCCCCTGGTCCATCACCTGCACACGCCCCTTCACAAAAGACATGCGTTTCAAGCGGCGCGGCCAGCCGTCCAGAATAACCATCCAGGCGATTTCGCGCCTGTGCAGCCAGCGTCCTTCTTTTCGAAAATACATGCCGATCAGCGTGGGCAGCATGATCAGCGTGCTAAAGACAAAGAATGGCCATTCGCGAAAATCGCGGTACAACGGTTCATCCATATGAACCACCCGCCGGCTGGCCTTGAGCAACCCCTGGGTAAGGGTGGTCTTGCCCGTGCCGGCCACGCCGACCAGTTCGATGATGCGCGGTGTATGGGTCTGCATGTTTGTCCTCCCGGCGGGGTGGGTTAGAGAGATGACCAGATCAGCGCGCGCAGCGCCGCCAGCACTTCTTCGGGAGAGCGACTGGCATCGATCACCAACGCATTGGACGCCGACCAATCCACCTCCCACACTTCCTGCGAGCGGGCGCGCACATCGGCCGGATCCTCGGTAGTCTTGCGCCGCACGGCCACATCCGGGTCCACGCGCAGCACAATCAGCAAATCGGGCGGCAAAATGGACCGGTAGAAGCTCGCTTCCAGGCGCGTCAGGCGCTCGATCCAGCGGTTGGGCGGCAGTCCGGCGGTCATGCGCGGGGCCTGCGGGCCGTCCATGAAGGTGATCTGCGCCACCGGGAAGCGGTCGCAAATCACCAGGCCGCCGTCCGCGGCAAAGCGTCGTGCGCGGGCATAGGTCAATGCGCGGTCGCGCGCCGTGCACACCTCACGCACCAGCCAGGGCAGGCCGGGAAAGGCCTGCGCGCCAACGTCGTGCTTGTATTCCATCGGCACGCGCATGAACGGGTACAACCCCAACGCGCGTCCCACCTTCAACAGGCCGCGCACCACGCGCGTGGTCAACGACCATTCCGGCTTGCCCATGTGCACGCGCTGCAGCGCGAAGTCGGGCTTCAGCCAGGCGGTCAGGCCTTCGATGGCGGTGGTTTTGCCCGCCCCATCGCCGCCGATGATGGCGATCACCCGTCCGCCGTCGGCCAGGCGTTTGCCGCGCGCTGTGCGAAACACGCGCCGGTGCAGGCCGCGCGTGATGCGCCGGCTGAACTTGAGCAGCACATCCGCCGCGCGTGAGCGGCGCGCAAACGGACGCAGCGCTTTGAACAGCCGGCCGGACGCGTTCAGCTTCGCGCCCAACCCGGCGCCCGGCTGCAGAGCATGCTCGCAGGCGGCGAACAGCTCCGGCGAAACGCACGGCAGGTGTTCGATCAGCAGTGCGTGCAGCCGCCCGCGATCCAGGCGTTCCTGCAGGTAGGTCATCTCGCCGCGCGCACCGGGGGGGACTTCCCCGTGCCCCAACGCCAGCGTCTCCCAGGCGGCGTGCTTCAACATCAGGCGGATGACCAGCAGCAGGTATTCCAATTCGGGCGCGGGCACACGAAAGATGCCCTGCATGCGCGCCGATTGAACGTAAGCCTGCTCGATGGGCAGGTGAATATTCTTGGTGAAATCATGCCCAACGGTCAGCGAGTGGTGCGCGTGCACATGCACCAACCGCCCGCTGGGGGCGTCCAACCCGTAATAATCCAGAATGCCGGGGATGCGCTCATCCGCCGGCGGAAAGGTCAGGCGGAAGTCGAAGCGCGCCAGCACCCCGGCGAAGCGCCCGGCGGAGGCCGGGTGAATCAGCAGGTCCAGGTCGTTCTCACCGGTGGCCGAGCGGTCCAGCGCAGCGTTGCTCTTCCAGTGGCACCAGGCCACCCCGGCCTCTTCCAGCGCAGCGCACAGATCAACGATCAGGCGCAGCGCGCCAGGCGGGGGCGCGGCAGGCAGCAGGGCCGATTGGGTTTGCACCGTTTCAAGGGTCATGATGAATTGTCCGCGGAGCGAGGATCAGGGGATGGTGCAGGCGGAGAGCAAAATGATGCCGTCCTGCGCCTGCAGGGTGAGCGTTTGCAGCGAGCCGCCGTCGTTATATCGCGCACGGCTGACCCACTTGACGGCGTCGGCCACCACAACGCCGTCGGTGGCGGCGCGTAGCTCCAGCGTAGCGCCCTCCCCGGCGGCGAAGTCGAACTCGCCCAGGCTGCGCCATCCGGCTTCACCGCTGCTTTGGTCGAGCGTCACAGCGGTTTGCCCGCCAGTGTGAGACACCGTCACCGGCGCGGCGCGGCTTTGCCCGGAAGCGGGAGCCACCCAGACCAGCACCTCGTAGCGCCCGGCAACCGCCAGTGAAGGTTTGTACACGGCGGCGGCCGAACTGCCGGCAGCGGCGCTGTGCACCGTCAGGCCGAACTGCGTATCCGAGGCATCGCGCCTTTGCCACGCACCGGAGAGAGCGGCTTCGTCATCGTCGATGCGCGTCTGAAAAAGCGGCGCCTGCGTGCCGTTCAGGCGGCAGTAGGTTCCGGGCAGGTCCAGCGTTTTGGCCGTATGGGTGGTGTTGACCACCGCCAGGCCGTGCTCAAATTGGCGCGCCCACACCCCCACTTCACCGGCGTACAGGTGAACATCCGCCAGCCAGACCTCGCCAGGCCCTTCGCCCAGGTTGAACCAGACTTCAACGGCTCCGGCGGCGCCGTCCAATACGCCGCTGACGGTGTACGACCGCCAGATTTCATCGATTTGCAGCGACCGGTCCACCCCGGTGGAAGCAGACAGACGGGCTTGCAGCGTGCGCGGCGCGTCACTGCGCGCCCAAAAGGTGATCGTGGTGCTCTGTCCGTTTTGCAGCGCGCCGGCCGTCTGCGCCAGGCGCACGTCCCAGCCTTTTTCGGCTGTCTGAATGGTGACATGCACGGCGGGCTTGCCGTCCGGCCCGGCACCGGGCTCCACCAGCCACTGTGCCGCGGCCGCGCGCGAGGCGTCGGTCACCAGTTGCCAGGCTTGCGCGCCCGCCTCAAACGTGCCGTTTTTCAGCAAATCCGGCCCGTCGCCGACGACGTCCAGCAGAAACGGCTCACCGACCGGCCGGCCCAGGTAGCCGGGCGGCGGCAGCGTGCCGGATGTGCCGGGCAGCGCGCCGTACTCGTCATACAGCCAGAACTGGCCGTGAAATTCCGGGCCCAGGTCGAAGGCAAACAGACCGTCGCCCATCAACGCGCTGGCCAGCCCAAAGCGCATGCGCGAATAACTGGCGGCCGCTTCGGCCATCATCGCGTCGGGGATTGCATCGATGCGGTCGATGCCAAACTTCTTGCCGTAGATTGCCTCGGGCGCGCTCATCAGCGTGGTCAGCGGCTGCTGCGATGCGCGACCCCAGCGGCGGTACTCGCCGATCAGCGCCGGCCAGTCCAGATAATCGGCGCCGTTGAGCAGCGCGGCAATCTGCCATTCGTACAGGCGGCCGTCGATCCAGGCGTCGTATTCCTCGGCGGCCTCGTTGCCCATCATCAACACGCCGGGCAATTGTTCGCGCAGGCGGGTGAGGATGTCCTCCACCCCGGCACGGTAGGCCGCGTTCAACGCCTGCGGGTCGTCGGGTTTTCCATCCAGGTCGCTGTCAATATCCTCGCCCAGCCAGGTGATCTCGCCAAACAACAAATCCCAGTAGATGCCGTCGTAGCCCGGCGGCGCGGCGCGCCAGGCGGACAGGTTTTGCTCCACGATGGCCGCGCGGCAGGTCTCCACCGACAGGTTGTACATGGGGTGACGCCACAGGGTCAACAGCACCTCGCCGCGGCTGTTGCGCAGCAGGCAGGCGTACCCCGGCGTTCCGGGGGAACTGTCCTGCCAGGCGCGGGCCAGCTCGTCGCTTTGCGGGCGGCCGTGGGTCACATCCAGGTTGAGCAATACATGCTGGGCGGGATTGGCGTCGCGCAGCGCGGCGGCCCCGGCCTCGCCCGCCCGAAAGCGGTAGGGGATCAGCAGGTCAAACAGTGGCAGCGTGTTCAGATCGACCTGCGCCCCAATCAGCCCCCACAGGTTGGCGATGCGCGGGTAGCGCAGCGTCGCCGGTGACGGTTCGCAGGGTGGCAGGGCGCAGTCGGAATGCGCGGCGGGCGTGATCGTCACGTCCGGCGGCAGCGC
>DAOUGY010000008.1:0-2629 GCA_034428975.1 Anaerolineaceae bacterium
ATTTGGGTGAACGCCACCAGTTTGGGGCCTTGTTGCAGCAGCGTGTCGTAGGCTTCCAGATCCAGCAGGCCTTCTTCGGTCACCGGAATGAATTCCAGTCGCAGGTTCTTTTCCGCCGCCAACATCTGCCACGGCACCAGGTTGGAGTGGTGCTCCATCTCGGTCAGGATGACCAGGTCGCCGGCGGTCAGATTGGCGCGCCCCCAGCTGTAGGCCACCAGGTTGATCGATTCGGTCGTGTTGCGGGTGAAGATCACTTCGCGTGATGTGCGGGCGTGTATGAAACGCGCAGTTTTCTGGCGCGCGCCTTCATACAATGCCGTGGCTTCTTCGGCCAGGGTATGCACCCCGCGGTGAATATTCCCATTGGACATGCGGTAATAGGTGTCCATCGCCTCGATCACCGGCAGCGGCTTTTGCGCCGTGGCAGTCGAGTCCAGGTACACCAATGGAACACCGGGGCGCACGTCGCGCCCCAGGATCGGAAAATCATTGCGTATGGCTGTTACGTCCAGTACCATGTCGGGTTGATGCGCCATCACCTTATCCCATCATTTATTCCGCGCGCGACAAATCCGGCCGCGCTTTGCGCTGCGGGTAGCGGATGTGCGGCGAATTCTGCGGGTACCACAAAATGTGGTCCGGCACCATCCATCCGTCCGTCAGGAACACATTCGAGCGAAACTGCACGGCCACCATTTTGGGATCCACCTGCACGATGATCCCTTTCAGCCAGCCGCGGATGCGCTCGCCGTTTTTCTCGTGGTCGCAGAATACCTCAACGGTGTCACCGACCTCAAACGCATTATCGTGCTCGGGGGGACGCATGAAAGGAACCTGGGCCATTTTATTTTCTCCAATCATCGGGTGCTGCTTGCCTTAATATGTGATTGTATCACAGCTGTTTTTCCCGATGTTTCAAGCACGGTACGAATTCATCTTGTTATGAATCGCTTCCTGGAAACGGGTTCGCACGCCCTCAAACGGGATGCGCTCCATGATTGTGTCAAAGAAACCTTCCACAATCAGGCTTTCTGCATCAAAGCGCGGGATGCCGCGGCTTTCCAAGTAGAAGAGCAAATCTTCATCAATCTTGCCCACCGTCGCGCCATGCGTGCAACGCACATCGTCGGCCAGAATTTCCAGTCCGGGGATCGAATCGGCGCGCGCCTCGCGGCTGAGCACCAGATTGCGATTGGCCTGGTAACCGTCGGTCTTGAAGGCGCCCGGCGCCACATAAATCATACCCTGCCACACCGAGCGGCTCTTGCCCAGCAGCGCGCCCTTAAAGAGCAGGTCGCTGGTGGTGTGCGGTGCCAGGTGATTTTGCTGAGTGTCATGGTCCAGGTGTTGCTCGTGGTCGGTAAAGTAAAAGCCCGACATCTTGCCCACGCTGCCGGTACCAGCCAGGTCCAGATCGGAGAAGTTTTTGGTCACGCGGCTGCCGATGGCGCCGAAGATCCAGTCCAGGTTGCCGTCCTGTTCCACGCGCGCGCGTTCATGCGAGAAGTTCCACACATTCTCGCCCCACGACTGCAATTCCACGAAGCGCAGATTGGCTCCCTGTCCGACATGGATTTCCACCAGTCCGGCGTGCATGATTTGGCCGCCGTCTTCGCTCGGCGAAGCCGATTCGTGCACATACGTCACCGATGCGCCTTCTTCCAGAAGCACCAGCACATGCGAGACGTGCGCCAGGTTGGCCCCCGGTCCCCACATCAGGCTGTGCAGTGGGCGGGTGACCTGCACATTTTTCGGCACATACAGCAGCACGCCATCCTGCGCCAGCGCCGTCGCCAGCGCGGCAAATTTGCCTTCTTTGGGCTGGATGATTTTTCCGGCAATCTTTTCCA
The DNA here is from genome assembly GCA_034428975.1 of Anaerolineaceae bacterium. GTDB lineage: Bacteria > Chloroflexota > Anaerolineae > Anaerolineales > Anaerolineaceae > DAOUGY01. The sequence goes on from DAOUGY010000008.1 coordinate 1,854, forward strand.
AAATCTCCGGGTGCTTCTGCTCGGCGGAGCGTAGATCGGTGAAGATCACGCCCTGCGCGGCCAAATCGTCGGCCAGGCTGCCGCGCGAGCCGCCCGGCAGCAGCACCAATTGTCCGGCATGCTCTTCATCGGCTACCGGACGCAGCAAATTTTCGGGCAGGGGCGCCAGGTCCAGGTAGGCATCCTTCGCAGGCAGATGGAAATTGGGCGATTGCAGCGCCCGCAAATCCGTTCGCCGCCAGGCCTCATCCTTCAGCCCGGGCATCGGCGTGGATTCATACACCTGCCAGGCCTGTTCACGCAACGCGCGCAACCCGGCACTCATGCCGGTGGTGCGCACTTGCTCAACGCTAAAACTGAACGCTCGCGGCTGCGCGGAATCGCTGCGGCGGGTTCGGGTGATGATCTGAGGAGTCTCTGCCATAAGTCTTGGTGTGTCCTTTTCGCTATCCGTTGCCGGCACGCATTAGCCGACCGATCCGGCCATCTGAAGCTGGATCAGGCGGTTCATTTCCACCGCGTATTCCATCGGCAGTTCTTTCACCAGCGGCTCAATGAAACCGGAGACCACCATGGTGGTGGCTTCCTCTTCGCTCAGGCCGCGCGACATCAGGTAGAAGAGCTGTTCTTCGCCAACCTTCGACACCGATGCCTCATGCCCGATGGTCACATCCTCTTCGTCAATCTCAATCACCGGGTAGGTGTCCGAGCGCGATTGCGGGTCAAGCAGCAGCGCATCGCACACCACATTGGAGCGCACGTGATCCGCGCCTTTG
>DAOUGY010000009.1:0-4285 GCA_034428975.1 Anaerolineaceae bacterium
TTCTTCTGATCCACTGCTCTACGCGGGGTGAAAGCCATGACTCCTAAAAACGCTCGTTCTGAATCCGGTCAAATTCTGGTCGTCTTTTCAGTGGTTCTGGTCGCCCTTCTGGGACTGACCGCCCTGGCCGTTGACGGCGGCATGGTGTACTCTGACCGCCGCGCCGCCCAAAACGCAGCCGATACCTCGGCCCTGGCAGGCGCCGGAGCGGCTGCGCAGTATTTTGAAAATCATTCCATACGCTGGGATAACTTCACCTGCGGCAATTCCAACGTGATCGCAGCCATCAATCAGGCCAAGAGCAAAGCCATCGATTCCGCGGCAGCCAATTTCTACAACATCGACACCGATGTATCGGACGTCAACGGCGTCACCGTGGATTGCACAATTGAGGATCACGGCAGTTATAAAGATAAATATCTCGACATCCGCACCTACGTCACGGCGAAGACCAACACGTCCTTTGCACACCTGTTTTATTCCGGCGAACTGAAGAATTCGGTGGAAGCGGTCGTTCGCGTACGCCCGCGCGTCTCGCTGGCCTACGGTTACGCCGTCATGTCGCTCGCTTCCACTTGCGGGCAAAACTCTGGCGGTGTGTATTATGACGGTACCAGCGAACTCAAGATCAACGGCGGCGGTGTATTCTCCAATTCTTGCATGACCGTCAATGGTACGCCTACCATCAATGTCAACGGCCCCATCCAGTTCACTTCAGGCAGCATTCCCGCCGGAGATGTATCCAAATTCATCAACCAAAAACCCGTTCCCGCCGCTGAAAGCGTCCCGACCGAACTGTACCCTGCGCCCGACTGCTCCTCCGTCCCCTTGCACCCCAATGGTGTGGATGCCATCAAATCCAGCGGCACCTACGATCCTGGGCGTTATGACGAAATCAAGCTGACCAGCACAGATGACGTGACCTTGCGGCCCGGACTGTATTGCATCACGGGTTCTCACGGCATCGCTGTGAGTGGCAACCTATCCAACGATCCCAGTCAGGGCGGCGTGACAATTTACGTCGAGCAAGGTGGCGTGTCCATCAGCGGTGGAAATGTTCATCTGTATTCGCCCGTCACAGTTTCAGACCCTGCCGATGGAATTGCCGGGATGCTCATTTACATGGCTGATGGCAACACCAATCCGGTAAACGTCGAAGGCAACGCCAACACATCGTACAAAGGCACCATCTACTCGCCCTCCGGCTCGGTGGAAATTGGCGGTGCGACAGGGACCTTCCCCACCTTTTCAACTCAGCTCATCGGGCAACTGGTAAAGCTACACGGCAATGCCACCATCGATATCAATTTCAATCCGGGCGAAAACTCACAATACGACCCGCGTCTGGATATGTACAAATAATCTTCACCTCGATTCAATCAAAAAAGCCGGCGAAGTTTCGCCGGCTTTTTCGTTGCAAAAGCGTTGCAACAATAGTGGAATTACCGAAAACGATAACGAAGCTTCAACACAAAAATCGCATACCTTATGCTACTATGGGATGGACCTTCATTCCACTCACGCCACCAGGCATGAGCACTACTCAGTTCATCCAACCTGCCTGGCTTGTTCATTAACACGCCGTAAGGATGTCATCGAATGACCTCATCATCATTTTTACCACGATCCGAAAAAGGCCAAATCCTCGTCCTTTTTGCCCTGGTCCTCACAGCACTCCTGGGTCTCACCGCCCTCGCGGTTGACGGCGCCATGGTCTATTCCGACCGTCGCGCCGCCCAAAATGCCGCGGATTCCGCTGCGTTGGCCGGTGCTGGAGCTGCCGCGCAATATCTCGAAAATCATAACATTAACCTCGAGAATTTCACCTGCGGAAATTCAAATGTCATAGCAGCCATTAATCAGGCCAAAAGCAAAGCCGTTGACGCAGCGGCAACAAACACGTATACCATCGATACCGATGTTTCAGATTCAAATGGCGTGACAGTAGACTGCACGGTAACCAACGCAGGCGGAAATAAAGAGAAATACCTCGACGTCAAAACAGTCGTCACGTCCACCACCAACACATCGTTTGCGCACCTGTTCTATTCCGGCGAACTGAAGAACACGGTGGAAGCTGTGGTGCGGGTGCGCCCTCGCTCCATTTTTGCTTATGGTCAGGCCATTGTGGCCCTGTCCAACAGTTGCGGCCAAAATTCAGGGGGAATCTTCTTTGAACCGGCCAAGAAACAAACCATCCAGGTGCAAGGCGGCGGCGGTATCTTCTCAAATTCGTGCATCACCCTCAACGGTCAAGGCTCGGTGGACGTCGATGGTCCCATCCGTTTCCGCACCGGCACCATCCCGGCAAACGATCTCCCAAACTATCTGGATGAAAAACCTGCGGCCACAACCGACAAACTCGAATACGACATCCTACCCGAACCGGATTGTTCATCCGTCGACCTTCACCCCAACGGCATCTCCGTGATCGGCGCCAGTGGTACGTACGACCCTGGCCGTTATGATTCGATCAAGATTACTGGCGGAAAAGTCAAGTTAAAGGCCGGGTTGTATTGCATCACTGGCTCTCAAGGAATCTCCATGTCCAGCTCTGGGTCTGAATTGGAATCCCTGGGCGGCGTTACCATACTTGTCCAGACCGGCGATGTTCAAATCACTGGCGGCAAATTGGATATTGTGGCGCCCACCTCGGTGTCCCAACCCAGGGATGGCATGGTGGGAATGTTGATTTACATGAAAGAAAACAACACCAACCCCGTCAAAATCACGGGCAATGGCACATTTGATTATCGCGGAACGGTTTACTCCCCGTCAGGCAGCATCGAAGCCGGTGGAACAAGCGCAGAGGATTCCTTGCGCGCCCGCTTGATTGCCCAGCTCATCAAGCTGCATGGAGATGTCAACTTCACTATCAGTTATGATCCCGCGGATAATATGACCCTGGATCCGAGCCTGGATTTGTACAAGTAAACCGTACGAAGCCTTATCACGCCTCTCCCTTCCTTGGCGATGTTTCAGAAAGTCACGACCGCGGAGCTGATAGCTCCGCGGTCGTGATTCACCAGGAGCATCGCCCGCTGTGCATTGACCGGTATCCGGGAAAAAGGTACAATCGGCGAGGAATGCATCAGGAGGAACATCATGCCCATTTATGAATATCTGTGTTGTGAATGCGGTCGCTCATTCGAGACGCTGCGTTCCATGAAAGACGCCGACGCCCCCATTCCCTGTTTATATTGCCAGAGTCAGGAAACGCGCCGAAAGCTCTCGGTATTCTATGCCCAGAGCGATGGCCGTTCCGTATCGGGCACTGCCGGCTCCGGATGTGGCGGATGCTCCGGCGGCACCTGTGGTTCGTGTGGCTGCGGGCACTAACATGAAACCTCTTCTCCCACACTACCTTGGCAAAACCGTGCTCGTCACCGGTGGTTCATCGGGCATCGGCCTGGCAGCCGCGCGTCTGTTGGCCGCATCCGGGGCCAATGTCGGTTTGATGGCGCGGCGTCCGGATGTTCTGGAAATCGCTCTGGACGAAGTTCGCACCGCCGCCATCTCCCCCGCGCAGGAGTTCGGCGTTTTGGTCTGCGATGTAACCAATGCCGGGTCGGTGGCTGAAACCGTTCAAGGTTGGATGAGCCGGCGCGAAGCGCTGGATGTACTGATCAATTGTGCCGGCGTGGCCAAACCAGGGCTGGTGGATGAAATGCCGTTGGAAGATTACCACTGGCAAATGGACATCAATTTTTACGGAACCGTTCATACCGTCCAGGCGGTCTTACCGGGCATGCTTTCCCGCGGCAAGGGTCTGATCATCAATGTGTCATCCATCGCCGGCTTTCTCGGAACCTACGGTTACGCGGCCTACGGCGCCAGTAAATTTGCCGTGCGTGGATTTTCAGACGTCATCCGCGCTGAATTGAAACCGCGTGGTATCCAGGTGTCTGTCGTGTTCCCACCAGATACCGAAACCCCGCAATTGGCCTACGAAACCCAATTCAAACCCGCCGTCACGCGCATCCTGGCCGGAACAGCCAAGCATTTATCGGCGAATCAGGTAGCCACTGAAATGCTTAAGAAAGCTGCCGTGGGACGCTATATCATCACCCCGGGAAGCGACGGGAAACTGTTTTTTGCCTTGAGTAACATCCTGGGATCCCTCGTTTATCCGGCAATGGATTTCATGGTTAACGACGCGCTAAAAAAAGCCGCCCGGGAGAAAACCAATCTGATCAAGTAATTGGACGGTTGCATCGTGACTCGCCGGCAGTTTGACAGCCGGCGATCCGTTTTAAGGTGACATTCCTCTGGAAAGACCGTTCAA
>DAOUGY010000010.1:0-1799 GCA_034428975.1 Anaerolineaceae bacterium
CGGTCGGTGAATGTGCGCAAGGCGCGCATGAAATCGGCGTCCAGGCAGTCGGCCACGTCCAGGCGCAGCCCGTCAATCTCAAATTCGTCCACCCACATCCGCACCGCCTCCAGCAGGTGAGTGCGCGCCTCGGCGCTTGCCGGGTTGATGCGCACTAGATCGTAATGACCGGCCCAGGGCTGGTAGGTGAAGGGGTCGCCGCACGGGCTGCACGCGTCAAAGCGCAGGCCGTCAAACCAGGCGCAGTAGGGTGAAGACGGGCCGTTTTGGAGCACGTCGCGGAAGGCCCAGAAATCGCGCCCGACATGGTTGAAAACGCCGTCCAGGATTAGGCGGATGCCGTTGCGGTGCAGGTCGGCGGCGAGCGCCTTGAGCGTGGCGCGGTCGCCCAGGCGGCGGTCGATCTCATAGTAGTTGGCGGTATCGTAGCCGTGCGCGCTGGATTCAAACAGCGGGCCAAGGTACAGGGCGTTAACTCCCAGGCGGCGCAGGTGTGGAATCCAATCGTGCAGCTGTGCCAGGCGCGGCACGGGGGCGCTGGTGAAATCGTTGCGCGCCGGCGCGCCGCACAGGCCCAGCGGGTATATGTGGTAGAAAACGGCGTCGTGCGACCAATGGGGGGAGATGGTCATGGGAACCTCGGTTGGGTTGGTCTATTTACATACCGGTAGGTACATAATGAAGGTAAAAAAAGAGCGCATCAAGAGAAGATGCCGTGCATGAACTGGTGCACCAGGCGATAGATCGTCTCGTCGCCGGGGGGCAGGCTGTTGTTGAGCGCCAGCGTGACGTAGGTCTGGATCAGTCCGAGGAACGAGGCGGCATAAGTGGTCTCGCGCCCGCGCATGTTGCCGTGCTGCTGCGCCGCGGCGCTGAACAATGTTTCCATCACCTGATTTTGGCGCTGGTGAAGCACAGCCGAAACGCGAAAGGCTTCGCTTTCAGCGGGGGCAAAATACAGGGAGAGCGCAAAACGGAATAATTGCGGGTGGCGTTGAGCGAAATCAAAATACACCGCGGTGACCGCGCGCAGGGTGTTGGTCAAATCGCCGTGGTAAACGGCGGCCTGATGCAGGGTTTCAAAAAACGGAGCAAAGCCCTCGTCCAGCAGGGCGCTCAACAGGCCGTGCTTGCTGCCGAAGTAATGGTATAACGTGGGTTTGCCAATCCCGGCAGCGTCGGCAATTTCCTGCACGCCGACGGCGTCGTAGCCGCGGGCGGTGAACAGGTGCAGGGCACAGGTCAGTAAATTTTCCCGGTTGCTCATGGTGAGGCTAGTGTACCATTCGGTACAATGTGAGTCAAGGATAATCGACGTGGAAATTTGTGATTAAATACGGAATTGAAATCGGAATTTTCACTCCGATTTATTCTATAATCATAACGGCCCGATCAACGGCCACCGGCATAGGCGCATACCGGAACAAAGGACTTTCATCCATGAGCAACGAACTGGATATTTTGCGTGTCGAAATTGACCGCATGAATCGTCAGGGTCGGTACAATGAGATGCTACCCGTCTTGCAGCGCGCCACAGAGTTGACGCGCGAAGTATGCGGCGAATTTAGTCCCGAATATGTGGCCATACTCAATGAACTGGGCGGTCTGCAGCGCAACACCGGGTATTACGCCGAGGCTTTGGAGATCTTCAGCACGGCGCGCCGCATTGCCGCGCGCGTGTTTGGCCTGCACAACCCCAATTATGCCACCACGCTCAACAACATGGCCGGGCTGTACCGCCTGATGAAAGAGTATGAAAAAGCCCGCCAGACCTTCAACGAGGCATTGTCGATTTATGT
>DAOUGY010000011.1:0-7000 GCA_034428975.1 Anaerolineaceae bacterium
GATTGGCTGGAGCAGGCGGCCCGCAATCAGTCGCTGACTGCGCTGGACGCTTCGACGCTGGAGGACGATGCCCCGCGCCGCGCGTTTTTGGAGCGTTTCGGTTTTGCCCTGCTGGAGGAATCCTCGCTGTTGTATGCCCGCCGTCTGACGGACGATTTGCCCGCGGCGCCGCTCCCCCCCGGCTTTGTGATTCGACCATTGGGCGGCATGGCTGAATTGGAGGCTTATGCCGCGTTGCACCGCGCCGCCTTTGACAGCCAGACCATGACCAGCGCCTACCGCCAGACGATTATGAGCGCGCCGGATTACATCGCCGAACTGGATCTGGTGGCGGTGGCCCCCGGCGGCGAGCTGGCGGCATTTTGCATGGGGCAGATCTTCGCGGATGACGCGCCGCGCGCCGGAGGACAGCGGGAAGGTTGGACCGATCCGCTGGGCACGCACCCCGCTTACCGCAGGCGGGGTCTGGCGCGCGCGCTGATCGTGGAGGTGATGCGCCGCCTGAGCGCGCGCGGCATCGATACGGCCCTGCTGGGCACCCGCAGCACCAACACCGCCATGCGCCGCACCGCCGAAAGCCTGGGCTTTGGGGTGGCCAGCAACACGCTGTGGTACAGCAAGCCAATAAAATAACGCGCCCCCCAGAAATGGAGGGCGCATCTTGCGTTTATCGCGGGCGGCGATTGCGACTGCGCGGCCGCCTGGATGCGCCGCCGCTTCCGCTATCCACGCCGTCACTGTGCCGCGGCGAAGAGCGGTGGGCCTGGCGCCGGTCTTCCGCCGGATCCTCCGCGGCGGGCGGCACCACCGGGGCGTGGAACGTCTGCTGGTAGAAATCATCCAGCAGCATGGCCAGCATGCCTGTGCCTTCCTCGTCCTCGTTCAGGCTGTGAGCCAGTGCTGCAAAGCGCTGCATGCGCTCGGTTTGCAGGCGGTCGCGGGCGCGCAGACGCGCTTCCAACAATACGCTGACGCGTTCGGCCACCACCCGTGCCACCTCGTCGTCGCCGGGCAGGGGACGTTCTTCAATCGTAAACCCAAAGCGTTTGCCAATGCGCAGCAGCTCGCCGCGCTCCAGCGTGTTGACCAGCGTGATGGCCGTACCGCTGCTGCCCGCCCGCCCGGTGCGTCCGGCGCGGTGAATGTAAGCCTCGGGGTCCTCGGGTGGCTCGTACTGGATGACGTGCGACAGCTCGGGCAGGTCAATGCCGCGCGCGGCCACGTCAGTGGCCACCAGAAAACGCAGCGTGCCCTGACGCACGCGGGTCAGCACTTTTTCGCGCACCGCCTGCGACAGGTCGGAGGTCAGCATGTCGGCGTCGTAACCGAAGCGCTGCAGCACGGTGGTCACATATTCCACGCGCACCTTGGTGTTGCAGAAGATAATGGCCGAGAGCGGGTTTTCCACCTCGATGATGCGCACCAGACTGCGATCCTTGTCCATGCCGGGCACCGGGTAATAGACGTGCTCCACTTCGGTGACGTGAATGTGATCGCTGCTCAAGTTGATGAAGCCGGGGTCGCGCATAAACTGGCTGGTCAGGCGCATCACCTGGGGCGGGAAGGTGGCCGAGAACATGAAGGTGCTGATGGGCGAATCGGGCAAGTAACTCTTGATGCGGCGCATGTCGGGGTAGAAGCCCATCGAGAGCATGCGGTCGGCCTCGTCGAAGATCAGGAAACGTAAATCGGCCAGGGAGAGCGAGCGGCGCAGCAGATGATCGAGAATGCGGCCGGGGGTGCCGATGATGATGTGCGCGCCGGCTTTGAAGGCGTCCAGTTGGGCGCGGTAGCCCACGCCGCCGTACACGGCCACCGCGCGCACGCCCGTGACGCGCCCCAGCAGCTCGGCCTCGGTGGTGACCTGCAGGGCCAGCTCGCGGGTGGGCACCAGGATGAGCGCCTGGGTGGCGTTGAGCAGCGGATTGACCATTTCGAGCACGGGCAGCAAATAAGCGCCGGTCTTGCCGCTGCCGGTGCGCGATTGGATCATCATGTCGCGCCCGGAGAACAGGTAGGGGATGGCTTTGGCCTGCACCGGCATCAGCTCACTCCAGCCGGCCAGGGCGGCGCCTTCGCGCAGTTTTTCAGGCAAATCGGCCAGGGTGGCTTCGGGCAGAATCTCCTGCGCGGCAGGGTTTTCGGGGGTCGGTGCGGCGTCGCCGCTCCGAGTGGGGGAAGAATCATCCATGGTAGGGGCTTTCTGAGTTTCGAATTTTCGGATATCTCCTGTATGATTGTAACGTGTTCGCGCGCATAGAGATAGAGGGGGGCGGCTTGCGTTTCCGTATCGGTGATTGTTTTGAACAGGCCCGCTTGCATGCCCGTCTCAGCCAGGGCGCAGGCGGCCGTCAACGCCCAGAAAGGAGCTTGTTGTGAAACAGTCGATTGTGCACATCGCGCTGGTGGTGCGAGACTACGACGAAGCGATCGCGTTTTATACCGAAAAACTGCACTTCACCCTGGTCGAAGACACCTACCAACCGGCGCAGGATAAACGTTGGGTGGTGGTCTCTCCGCCCAACTCCAACGGAACCACGCTGCTGCTGGCGAAGGCCTCCAAAGCGGAGCAGCAGCCGTTTGTGGGCAATCAGACCGGCGGCCGGGTTTTCCTGTTCCTCAACACGGATGATTTTTGGCGAGACTACAACGAGATGGTCTCGCGGGGCATCCGCTTTATTCGCCCGCCAAAGCAAGAACCCTATGGCTGGGTGGCGGTGTTCGAAGATCTGTACGGCAATTTGTGGGACCTGCTGCAGTTGAACGCCGACCATCCGCTAGCCCGGCTTTAGGGCGGTAACCGCGAAGAGAACCGCGCCCTCCGTTTTCAGAGGGCGCGGTTTTGTTTAGCTCATCGTTTGGCGGTTTATCTGCGCAGAGTGGTGGCTGCGGCGATGTTCGAGTACGCCGACATGCCGCCGGTGTTGAAGGCCGCTACGCGGTAGCGGTAGGTGGTGCCTTTTGCCAGCCCGGTGTTGGCAAAGCTGGTGACATTGGCGCCCAGCGTGGCGATGCGCACGAAATTGGTGCAGGTGGAGCCTTTGCAGCGTTCAACGTAGAAGCCGTCCTCGTTGGTTGCGTTGTCCGTCCAGGCCAGATTGATCTGGCTGCGCGAGACGGCGGTGGCGGTCAGGCTGGTCGGCGCGGCGGGCACGGCGGGCGGAGCGGTGACCGTCACACTCTGGATGACGTCATCGGTGGCGCCGTCGTCGTCGGTCACCGTCAGGGTGACGCTGTAGCTGCCGGCCGCGGCATAGGTATGCACGGGGTTCTGCGCCGTGGAGCTGCCGCCGTCACCGAAGGTCCAGGCCCAGGCGGCGATGCTGCCGTCGCTGTCGGTGCTGGTGTCGGTGAAGGTGGCGCTCAGGCCGGCGGTGGTGAAGGTGAATCCGGCGGTTGGCGGCTGGTTCGGCCCGCCGCCGGTGGGCACCAGCAGCGGCGTAAAGGTGCTCACGTCCAGCAAGGGCTCTTGAATGCCGTCGCCCGAGTCATCGATCCAGTTGGTGTTGCCTGCGCTCTTCACCGCGTTGTACAGGGCGTACACATCCGCGGCGTTGGCCGGGTTGTTGGCGCTGGCCAGCAGCGCCAGGGCGCCCGCCGCATGCGGGCTGGCCATCGACGTGCCGCTGATGGTGCCGTATTCGCCTTGCTCAATCGGGTAGGTGGAGAGGATGCACACGCCAGGCGCGGCGACATCCACCTCGGGCCCCCAGTTGCTGAAATCGGCCAGGGTGTCGTCCACGTCCGCGCGGCAAGTGGCTGCGCCCAACCCGCCGGGCAGACCGTCGAAATCGGCCAGCGCGCTGACGGAGAGTACGTTGTCAAACCCGCCCGGGCTGTAGTTGTTGGCGTCGTCGTCATCGTTGCCGGCGGCCACGGCAAAGGCCACCCCGGCGTTGACCGCGCCCTGGATGGCGTCATATTCGGCCTGGCTGAAGCCCGCGCCGCCCAGGCTCATGTTGGCCACTTCGATGGTGGCGGCGTTGGCGGCCACCCAGTCGATGCCGGCCACGATCTGCGAGCTGTAGCCGCTGCCCGAAGAGCTGAGCACTTTGACGGCCCAGATGCGCGCGCCGGGGGCCACGCCCACTACGCCGATGCCGTTATCCAACGCGCCGATGGTGCCGGCCACGTGCGTGCCGTGATAGTGGTCGTCGTCACCGCCGGCTTTGCAACTGGCGCTGAACGGCCAAAAGCTGTAGCAGTTTACCCCGCCGACCACATTCAGGTCGGGGTGCTGAAAATCGACGCCGGTATCGATCACCGCCACGTCCACATCCACGCGGTAGTCATCGGTTCCGTCCATATCGATGTTGGGGTTGGTGTCGGCAAAAATGCGTTGGATGCCGGTGGGCATGGATTGAACGTCAATGCTGCGCGGCAGGTCGGGGGTTACATAGGCCACGCGCGGGTCGTGGCGCAGGGCATTCAACCGCCCCTCGGGCACCACCGCGGACATGCCTTTGAGGGCATGTGAGTAGATGAAACCGGCTTGCAGGCCGTAGGCTTTGGCCAGGCCCGGCGCTTCGCCGTTGGGGTCGACGGTATCTTTGAAGACGATGATGTAGGCATCGCCTGATGGTGGGGCCGCGTACACCACGCCCGGCACCGCCAGACTGAGCAGGACGGCGATGAAGACACCCAGAGTAACCAGCCGGACCATCAGGCTGCGAATGGTAAATGCGTTGATGGATTTCACAATTCCCTCCTAGGTGAACTCAGAACAAATCCACTTCATACCCTCATGAAGCTGGATAATTTCATTATTCCACCCGATAAAACGAAAAACAATATGGCAATTCACTAAAATGCCCCGCCAATTGGGCGAATGAGCCGTTGCGCGGCCTGCGCAAGTCGCTTGGATTGCAAAATCGGCTGCCGTTGTGCCGCAAACGGTATAGAATGAGGATATCCGCTCATCATGGTGGGCATGGGCCGTTCCGATCCGTGGCGAACCGCCCCGGTTTCCCAATGCACACGGATGAGTAACCGCACAGGAGGGAAATATGTCGGATTTGCCCAAAGGATTTCTGGCGCTTCCCGTATCGCCGAACGGCGCGGGCGTGCTGGTGCTGCATGCCTGGTGGGGCCTGAACGAGTTCATGCGTGATCTGTGCCGGCGGCTGGCGCAGGCCGGGTATGCCGCGCTGGCCCCCGACCTGTATCACGGGGCGGTGGCGCAGACCATTGAGCAGGCCGAGGCCCTGAGCGACCGGCTGCCTCACAAGCAGGCCCAGGCCGACCTGACGACGGCGCTTGATCAACTGCTGGCCCTGCCCACCGTGCACGGGCGGCCGGTGGGCGTGATCGGCTTTTCGCTGGGGGCGTATTTTGCGATGGGGCTGGCCGCCGAACGCCCGCAAGACATTCGCGCGGTGACGGTCTTTTACGGCGCGCGCGGCGGCGATTACAGCGCCTCGCAGGCGTCCTTTCTGGGGCATTTTGCCGAGACGGATCCGTATGAGTCGGCGTCCGGCGTCAAGAAATTGGAGCGCAGCCTGCGAAAAGCCAACCGCCCGGTGGCGTTTTTCACCTACCCGGGTACCGGCCACTGGTTCTTTGAGAGCGACCGCCCCGAGGCGTACAACGCACAGGCCGCCGAACTGGCCTGGGCGCGCACGCTGGCGTTCCTCAGCCTATTGAAGGAAGCCTGAGGCGCCATGCTGGAGCGCCCCGCCCTGGCCGACGAACGCATCCGCGCTTGCCTGCGCAAGGCGTTTGGCCTGCCGGTGACACGCCTCGCCTTTTTGCCGTGGGGCGCCGATGCCGGCACGGCTGTGTTCCGCGCCGAGGCGGACGACGGGGCGGTGATGTTCGTCAAGCTGCGCCGCGGGCCGTTTGCCCCCGCCGCTGTGCGCGTGCCGCACGCCCTGGCCGCAATGGGCTTTGACGCGGTCATTGCGCCGCTGGCCACCGGCGACGGGCGGTTGTGGGCCGGGTTGGACGCCTGGAAGGTGATCGTGTACCCCTTTGTGGAAGGGCACAACGGCTACGACGCTCCGCTGACTGCGCCGCAGTGGACGCACTTGGGCGCTCAGGTGCGCCGGTTTCACGAGGCGCGCTTTCCGGCGCACGTCACCGCGGGCGTGCCGCGCGAGGTGTTTACGTCGCGCTGGCGGGACGCCTTGCGCCGGCATTTGACCGGCATGCAAGACCGCACGTTCCCCGATCCGCTGGCGGCCCGGGCCGCCGCCTTTTTGACCGGGCGGCGCGCTGCGCTGCTCGAGCGGCTGGATCAGACCGGGCGGCTGGCGGATGCCCTGCGGCGCGACCCGCCGGAGTTCATCCTGTGCCATGCCGACCTGCACCTGTGGAACGTGTTGGTTGACGCGTGCGGCGGATTGTACATCGTCGACTGGGACACGCTGATCTTCGCTCCCAAGGAGCGCGATCTGATGTTTCCCGGCGCGGGCCTGGGCGACAGCGGCCGCCCACCCAGCGAGGAAGAAGCGCTATTCTTTCAAGGCTACGGGCCGGCACCGGTGCGGCGGGATGCGCTGGCTTATTACCGCCTGGAGCGCGTCATCGAGGACCTGGCGATCTTTTGCGAGCAGATTTTTCAGTTCAGCGTGGGGGAGGATGACCGCCGCCAGGCGCTGGAATACCTGCGCTCCAACTTTGCGCCGGGCGGGACGATCGAGCGCGCCCTTGCCGTGTTGGACGGGTAAACCCGGCAAACGCGAGATCATCTCTCTAAAATGGTACAATATCAATAGAATTGACAACCGGGCGCTTTTCCAATTTGTCCGAATGCGGCCATCCCTTTTCTCGATGTGTGGGCAGCCGGACGTTTCAACCTTTGAATCCTGTTCGGAAAAAGGAAATTACCGATGAAAGTTGTAACCGATGCTGCCGCCAACCTGACCGCTGAAAAAGCGGCGGAACTGGGCGTGGATGTGGTGCCGTTCCAGGTCACATTTCGACACCAAACCTACCGCGACGGTGTGGATCTTCACCCCGAAGACTTGTACCGCATGTATCTCGAATACCCCGACGAGTT
>DAOUGY010000012.1:0-1707 GCA_034428975.1 Anaerolineaceae bacterium
ATACGGGAACATGCCGCGCAGGTATTCCAGCAATTTGCCAAACTGATCGGCCTTGAGTTGGTTGGCCATTTCCGGTTTGGTGGGTGAGGCCAGCACCTGGATGCCGGTGGATGCGTGCGTGATCAGCGCGCTTTCCACGATCTCCGGCTCCATTTCTTCCACGCGCGGAGCCAGATCCAGCACCGTGTTTTTCACCTGTTCATTGAGGAAAACCGGCACGTCACCAAACTGCATGTTGGCATCGACCAGCAGCACTTTTGGTTCTTCGGCTTTCAGTGCCACCGCCAGGTTGGTGGCGATCATGGTACAGCCGGTGCCGCCTTTGGGGCTGTACACTACGATGATCTTGCCCTGGGAATTGCTGTAACCGGGGATGGACGGGCTGCCGGGGGCGGAATTGGTGGGGAACACCAGCGCGGCCTTGGCGCGTTCGTCCTGCGCCATTTTTCCCGCCTGGCGGATGGCCGAGATCAACTCATCGATCATCGGCGGCTTGGTGAGGAAGTCTCGCGCGCCGGCCAGCATGGCGCGGCGCATGTAACTGGGATCGCTCTGCACGGAGAGGATCACCACCTGGGTGGTGGGGCTGGAGCGCCGGATGGTTTCGGTGGCGGTGATGCCGTCCATGTCCGGCATGTTGATGTCCATCAGGATCACATCTGGTTTTGTCTGGCCGGCGAGGGAAACCGCCTCGCGGCCAGACTGAGCAGCGCCAATGACTTCGATTTGATTGTCAAACTGCAGCATCCGGCGAATGTTATCGCGCGTTTCTGCAATGTCATCTACGATCAATACACGTATCTTCTCTTGTCCGGCCATGCCTGCTCCACCAGTGTGTCGTTACCGCGTAATGCGATTCGAAGTCGATGTTGGGTACAGTGCTGCGGGTGCAGTCAAATCCAGCGGATTACGGCTGGCCGTTCTGCATCAGCTCTTCCAGTGAGGGCGACTCGTCCATTTCCAGCGCGTAGGGCAGTTTCGCCGGGTTCGGGATGGCATACTGGTCCATCAGGAACTGGAGGGTGACCGCCTCGGTGGTGATGTTGTCGTTGTCGCCGGCGGAGCGCAGCACCAGGTTGAGCTTGCCGCCCACCTGCATCAGGTAGTTGAGCGTCACCGCGTCCTGCGGGCTGACCACCAGGGTGATCTCTTGCGGCTCTTTTGGCTCTTCGACCGCTTCGCCATCCTGCGGCACCGGGGTTGGCTCGGGCATCTCGGCCACGGCCGTCTGCTCTTCTTCCACCGGTTTGTCATCCAGGTAATTGCCCAGGTGCAACACGATCGCGTTTTGCACCAGAGTCTGGCTGACGGTGCGCGCGCGCTGGGTTTCCGAGGGAACCACATAAACGGCTTCGTTCAGCGTACCGTCCAGCTCCACGCGCCCCTGCGCCGAGGCTTCGCCGCCGCTGGTGATCGTCACCGAGCGGGAGGGGGGCGTATCTTCATTGCCTGGTCCCGGGGCGATGACTGAAGCGGTGTAGTTGGGCAGGATGGTCTGGTAGCTGGGGTCAACATCCACCATATCCAGCGAGACGATGATGTTCACGTGGTCGCCCGGCTGCGGCGCGTACGAAACGGCCGAAAGGTGCGAGATGGGAATGGAAATGGCGACCATGCCCTTGGGGATCTGGAATGCCGCGTACGAGCCAAGGGGCGTATCCACGATCAGGCTGGAGGTGAGGGGCAGGCGGGCGTCCAGATCATACT
>DAOUGY010000013.1:0-11670 GCA_034428975.1 Anaerolineaceae bacterium
GTACCCCTCCGCGTCGGGCGTCACCAACCAGCCCAGGCGCACGCCCGCCATGCCAAAACTCTTCGACATGCCGCACAACGCCACCGCGCGCGGGTACACCTCCGCCGCCGAAGGCAACCGGTCGCGCGCGTCCAGCTCCAAAAACCGGTACATCTCGTCGGACAGCACCACCAGATCATGCTCGCGGGCAATCTCCAGTATGCGCGCAAAATCCGCCGGCGAGGGCAGCGCCCCCGTGGGATTGTGCGGAAAGTTGATGATCAACAGGCGCGTGTTGGGCCGCAGACTGCGCTCCAGGTCGCGCGGATCGAAGCGCCAGCCCTGCTCCTCGTGCGGCAGCCAGCGCGTCACCTCGCAACCGATCCCCGCCGCGATCTCGTACAGCGACTGGTAGCCCGGAAATGTGCAGACCACGTGGTCGCCCTGCTCCAGCAGCGTGTTGAGCGCGATGAAAATGCCCTCTTCCGGCGTGATCACCAGCACCTGCCCCGGCGTGACGCCCGCATACAGCCCGGCGATCTCCTCGCGCAGCAGCGGCAGCCCCAGCGATTCGGTGTAGCCCAGCGCCAGCTCGTCCCACAGCGCGCGGGTCGGCCCATCCGCCAGTGCCAGCACATCGGCCTGCTTCAGCCTGTCGCAATCCGAGCTGGACAGCAGATAGCGCGTGCTGAACTCGTATTGGGCAAAATAGCGTTCTAGTTTAAAAGGGGGAAGGCGCATGGGGAAGCTCCAACTCAAGAGGTTAAAACCTGTTTTCTGATCCTATTGTGTTTTATTTAAGTGTATACCATTGTTCAGGTCGTAGACTTCGTAAATATTCATCGACCTGATCCAAAAAGAGGTTATCCACCGCGTATTGGATATGTTCTTGAAGACGCAGAATTTTATATAATGCCGGTTCGGACCAAGCTGCCAGGATTAAAGGTAAGGGAGGAATCCATCCATTTCCGTCCCGTTTTTTATCTGGTAGCATTTCCCATAATAAGTTCCATTCTTGCGGATTGGGGCATACTCGTCCATTTTCTCGGACATATTGCAGTAGCTGTGTTAATTTATCCTGCGACATAAAGCTCCCAACTTGATGATTCACAAAATTCATATTTTGTAGATCTAGGCTATCATTTCACACCAAAATTCTGGTCATCTGTTTATGTATAATTAGTATAAGACCAAATAAATATTAGGTGTTTTTGTTACAACCGAAAAAACAGCGCTCGCGCGCTGTTTTTTCTTGTACCCATTCCCCTTCTCACAACGCCATCAGCAGCATCGACGACAGCATATACACCGAGGCGTACTTATACAGCCCGAAATTGATCCGTTCGGACGGGTAGAACAGCAGCATCACCGCCAAAAAGACCAGCCCCAGCGAGAGCACCGCCAGCAGGCGCAGGAAACCCCATTCCAGGCCGATGCCCCAGGCCGCCGCGCCCATCGCCAGCGCCGCCAGCAGGCTGGAGAGCGCCAGCGCCCCGCGCGTGAAACCCGCGCCGTAACGCGAGGCAAACGTGGGGATGCCCGCCGCACGGTAATCGGCGGCATGCTTCGTGCTGAACGTCAGAATATGCGTGGGGATCCAAAACAGGATGCCCAGCGCCAGCGCAGCGCCCACCGCGTCCAGCCCGCCCAACCCCAGGGCGCGCCCCGCCAGCACCGGCATGGCGCCCGACACCCCGCCCCACACAATGCTCCAGCAGGTGCGCCGTTTGAGCCACAGCGTGTAGATCACCACGTCGAAGAACGCCCCGGCGAAAACGATCGCGCCGAAGAGCGGGTCCAGCGCCAGCGCCAGCCCCACGCCCGCGGCGGTCAACGCCAGCCCCACCGCCAGCGCCTCGCCGGGGGCCACGCGCCCGTCGGCCAGCGGGCGGCGGCGCGTGCGCGTCATGCAGGCGTCGATGTCGCGGTCCCACCACATGTTCAAAATCGTGCTGCCGCTGATGGCCGCCAGCAAGCTGACCGTCAGCCCCAGCAGCGTGGGCAGGCTGAACACCGGGCAGCGCGCCGTGCCGTAGCCGGCCAGGCCGGTGACGACCAGCAGCGCAGTCTGCGGGCTTTTGATCAGGCGCCCGTACAATCTCAATTTCGTCGCAAACCGGTGCATGGCGTCCCTCCGGGGGCGGCGTTCACTCCGCGCGCGCGTTCCAGCGCTCCAACATGCGGCGCGTGCCGGGCAGCAGTAAATAGATCACCAGCGCGGTGCTGATCAGCGGCGCGGGCAGGAACAGCGAGAAGCGCCGCACTTCAACCAGCGCGTTGTGAATGCCCAGTGGGTAACCCGCCAGCATCGACAGGCTGCCGGCGAAGATGCCCAGCGGGATGGCCCAGCTCTTCTTGCGCAGCACGGCGAAGATGAACATCGCCCAGGCCGCCGCGCCCCACCAGCTCACCTGCTGGGTCATCACGTACATGCCGTTCCAGAAGGAATTGACGCCCTTGCTGGAAACGTATTTGGAGATCGGCGCGACGCCGTCCATAAAGGTCAGCACGTAGGCCAGCCCGGCCACAAAGGTCAGCGCGATGATCTTCTTTTCCACGCCGCCGATCAGCAGCATGCCAAACCACAGCACCGCCGCCAGCCCGAACACCAGGATCGTCGGCGCGGACAGACCGCCGTCGGCCGCCGGGATGGCCGGGAAGAAGCCGGCCAGCAGTTGGACGGTGGCCGCCACCGCGCCCCAGAACCAGGCGCGCTTCATGTTTTGCGCAAAGCCGTACAGCACGGCCGCCCACAACGCCCCGGCGGCAATGCCCAACCAGCCCAGCACGGCAAAAGTGATCGAAACCGAGGTGCCCTCGTCGGCGCGTCCGGCCGCCACGTGCACGTCAATGACCGGATTGTAGATCTCGGCGATGAAGTAAAAGAACAGCAGGCTGGTCACAATGCCCAGCACGGCCAGCGCGATGCCCAGCGTTTTGTTGTTTTTCATTTCAGGCTCCTATTCTCTCCATGATCGGTGGTTACGGGGTTACGCCCAGCGCGGCCACCAGCGCGCTGGCGAACAGCACGCCCAGCGCCAGCGCCACGTTCAGCAGCAGCAGTTGGCGGTTAAGGCGCTCCCGGGCCGGGGGCAGCGGGCCGGCGGCGCGGCCCAGCACCAGTGTGCGGTACAAGGTCGAAGCGATCAGCGCCAGCACCAGAACGTGCTTGACCGACAGCACGCCGGTATAGACGTTGCCGAAACCGAACAGGCCCAGGAACTGCCCCGAGCGGTTGCCCATCAGCAGCCCGGTGATCACCAGCCCGGCCATGCTGACGTAGACCCACACGCTCTGGCGCTTCTGGTACGCCTGCATGATCTTCCTGACCTGCGGGACCGGGCCCAGCGCCTCGCGCACGGCGGGCATCACGCTCAACACCGTAACGAACAGGCCGCCCATCCAAACCGCGGTGAACACATCGTGCAGGAACGTCACCAACGCAAAAACAACCGTCTTGATCTCCATAAAACCTCTTTCATGCGTGGAATGATGAACACTCGCCGGCATGCCGGCGGCGCGCAAAACGCAGCGCCGCCGCACGGGTCGCGGGCTGCATTCAGTATAGGAAATGAAATCGGTTGGGGATACGACTTTGATCGTGCCGCGGAGCTAGCTCTCGGCGCGGGTTTCCAGCGCTTTGGGGTCCAGCAGCCGGATGGCCTGCTTTTCCACCCGGATCAGGCCCTCGGCCTCCAGTACCTTGCTCGCGCGGCGCAGCACGTCGCGCACGGTGCCCAGGCGCACGGCCATTTCGTCAAAGGTGGTCCAGCCGCGGCGCGGCACAAACCACTGCCCGTCGCGGTACTGCGCGTGCTGCAGCAGGGTGCCCGCCAGGCGCGCCTCCACGCTCTTCAACGACAGGTCGGCCACCAGGTCGACGTAGTACAAAATGCGCCGGCTGAGCGAGTGAATCACCGCCTGGGATAAATCGGGGTAGCGGCGCATCAGATCGCGGAAGCCCTGCCCCGGCAGTGCCCACACCGTCACCGCTTCCAGGGCGGTCACGTCGCCGGGGTAGGCCGTGCCGCTGAAAACCGCCACATCGCCGAACAGCTCCACTGGCTGCATAAAGCGCAGGCCCTGTTCGCGGCCCTCGCGGGTCATGCGCGTGGCCTTAATCCAGCCGCTCTCCAGAATGTAAAACCACTCGGCCTTTTCGCCGGCCAGGTAGACGACTTCGCCGGTCTCATAGCGGCGCGGCACGGCGAGGGCAAACAGCGCCTCCTGCACGTCGCCGGGCAGCGCGGAAAACGGGCCAAGCGCTTTCAGCGCGGCCAGAAACCGCTCGCGCGGCGGGAGGGGGGTAGCGGGTTCGCCGGTCATAGGTGGGCTCCGATGCTTAATTGTACCGGTTTTCTGCGGGGCGCGCATGCAAATCGCCCTCCCCGTTGCCGCAGGGAGGGCGTTGATTCAGCCTCGCGTCTTACTTCCCAAACCACACTTCGCGGATGGTTTCGGGCGCCATCACCTGATCCACTTCCCAGGTGTTCTCGGCGCGCGCGCGATCCAGCCATTCCTGCAGCGTGTCGTTGGTGATGACCGGGAACTCCACGATCAGCGAGCGACCGTATTCCCCATCCAGGGCCTCGGGCAGAATGCTCGCGCCGTTTAGCACGGTATAGGCGGCATAGGCCGCGTCGTAGGCGATGCCGGGCGGGTTGGCCACCGCAATGCACTGAAAGCCCGGATGCGTCTGGCGGAGGGTTTGCCAGGTTTCCAGGCCGTCCAGGGTCGCCTCGCAATTGATCAGCGGCCATTGCGCCGGCGGCAGGTTCGATTCCAGCAACCCGCGCATCGCCTCGCTCATTTTGGACGCCGTCCACACCGCCTTCAGCCCCGCGTAGCGCGTGACGAAATCCACGGTCTCGGGCTTGACCTTCGCCGGGTCGTAATTGCCCTCGCGCCGCTCCACCACCTGCATGTTCGGGAACTTGCTGAGCAGATCGTTCAACAGCCCGGCGTAGCGGTACGACGGGTCCAGGTCAAAATAGGCCATCTGCCCCTGCCCGCCGGATTGGGTCATCATCCACTCCAGCGCCGTGGCCATCCACTTGCCGTGGTTAATCGTCACGCTGTACACGCCGTCCATGTCGATCTCGGCGTCCAGCACAAAAACGGGGATGCCCTTCTCCACCGCCCGCTGCAGCTCGGGGCGCAGCGCGCCCACCCCCGTCTGGCTGGTATTCAACACAATCGCGCCGGTGCCCTGGTCCACCAGTTGGCTCAGCGTGCCAAAGCGGCACTCCACGCCCAGTTCGCCGCAGGCGCGCTCAAAATTGCTCTTGCGCTGTGGCTGGGCCGGGATGTCGCCGGCGTAACCGAGCGATACCGGCATGGGTCCGGTCGGCGCTTCGGCCGCAATCCCGCCGGTCAGGCCGGGGCCGCAATTGGCCGGCCAATCGGGATTACGATCATTGGCGGGATTGTTGGTCAGGTTCAGGAACACATCGGGGTAGATCGGGCTGACTAGGAAAATTTCATTGTCGGGGGTAAAAACATCCACCGCGGCCACTTCCACGCGATTCCCGTCCAGCGTCCAGAACGGCAAATAGCGCTGGATATCGCCCTTGCCGCCGGCGTCGCTCACCCCGGAGCCGTCGGCCTGGATCAGACAGTTCATGCAAATGCCTTCCGGCTGGTCCCAGTTCGCAAAGATCTGCCCGTCCACCGTCCATTCCACGCGATAGGCGCGCCCATTGTTCGTCAACTGCCGCCGGTCGCTGCCGTTCAGGTTCATCACCAGCACATCCTGCTGATCGCCGTTGCCGGAAAGCCACGCCATGCGCTGGTCGTCCAGCGACCATTTGGGCGCGGTGTCGTTTTCGGGGCTCGAGGTCAGGTTCACCGCCGGCGCGCTGCCGTCCGCGGCGATGACAAAAATGTCACCCCCGGAGGCGTACAGAATGCGGCTGCCGTCATGCGACCAGTCCGGCTGGCGGCTGTCGGGGTCCTGCGTCAGACGGCGCACCCCGCTGCCGTCGGCGTTCATCACATAAATGTATTGACCACCGCCAATATCCGTCGCGCGGTTGGACGCGAAGGCGATTTGCCGGCCGTCCGGCGACCAGGCCGGTTCAATATCCTCGGCGGAATCGTTGGTCAGGTTGATCGTCTGGCTGCCGTCCGGCGCCATGCGGTACACCTCCCAGTTGCCGTCGCGGTCGGTGTCAAACGCCAGCGTGCATTCAATCGGCGCCGGGGTGGGGGTGGGCGCAAGCGTTGGCGTGGCGCTGGGCGCGGTCGTCGGTGTGGCTTGCGCGGTGGGCGGTTGGGTGGCCACGGGGCTGCTCTCGGGGGTTGGCGCCGCCGTACAGCTCGCCAGCAGCATCGAAAGCACGGCGAGCCAGGTCGATACAATTCGTTTGGTGTTCATGGAGTTTCCTTTGCTCAATGCGCGGGCCGTCCGCAGACCACCCGCCGGTCATGATGAAATGAAGCCTACTTGATTATAGTATGGATTGAAATAGACAAGCGCGCGCGGGGCGGAGTTGCCGCATCCTTTCTGTCTAAAACACCAAACCCGTGATGGATTCACGGGTCTGGAACATCGTCACGCCGGCGGGCTTTCGCCCAAACGAACCTCAGGCGTCCTCACCCGCTGCCTCGCCGTACATCCCCGGCCATTCCGGCGCCTGCAGGGCCGGCTCCCCTTTGATCGATTCGATCAGGGTCCAGGCCTGCTCCACCGCCTCCGCGCTGCCGCGCAGCAAGAGCGTCACCGTGCCATTGCCGTCGCCGATCCCGCCCATCGCCGCCGGCAGGGCTTTCACGCCGCACAGGGTTTCGAGCGCATCGACCTCGGTCACCACCGTTCCGGGCACCGGCAGCATTCCGCACGGTTCACCATGCGCGCGCTGCGCCGGAATTTTGGTGATGCCCATCTCCGGCAGGATGTCGTCCAGCGCGTAGGGCACCGATTTGTTCAGCGTCATCGGCACAATCAACGTGATCCCGCGCGCCAGAATAGTCGGCAGGTATTTGCCGTATTCGCCCCCGTTGGACTGCCCCACCAGCGCGCCCACCTTGCGGTTGGGGTCCAGGATGTTGCCGCTCTTGATGATCACATCCTGCGCGCCCATGCCCTTGATGAATTTTGTGATATTCTCCCTGGGCCAATCCAGCCAGACCGGTTCGCCGTGGTCCAGCACCAGCTGTTTGCCGGCATGGCCGGCCGGCGACGCATACAACCCGCGCCGGTTGACAAAGCCGCACACATACGGGGCGTATGCCGGCAGGGGTTCCCGCAGAATCTCCTCCGCCGCGTATTTGGCCGAACTGCAAATGCAAAACCCGATGATCCCGTTTTCCCTGGCCTGCCGCACCACCGCCAAAGCCGCGATGCCCTTGCCAATCAATCGTTTCGATTCTTCGGCGGTTAATGTCACCAGTGCCCGACTGTCTGTCATTGCGCAATCCTCGTCCGATCATTAAGATGCCCGGCCCCCAACCTGCCGGCAAGGGACCGGGAAGAATTCATTCAGGGAACGTCCGACTCCCCTACCCCTCGCAGCACGGCTTGCCGCCGGGGTTCTGCGCGATGGTGTACGCCGCCGAGAACGCCGCCGGCATGTTGACCAGTTCCTTGCCGGCCAGGGGGCCGTAGGCGCACCGTTTGCTGGTCTGAATACCGCAGCTCACCAGCGCCTCGATCATTTTGACTGCGGCGGCCACGCCGTCGATCACCGGAACGCCCAGCTCCTGCGAAAGGCGCTTGTCCAAGCCGGTCATGCCCGCGCAGCCCAGGCTGATCACTTCCGCGCCGTCTTCTTCCACCGCCTTGCGCGACTCCGCCAGGATCAATTCTTCCACGCTCATCTTCTCCGACCCCTCCAGGGCCAGAACCGGCGTGCCCGTCGAGCGGATCGAGGCGCAGCGTGCTTCCATGTCCAGCGCGCGCACGGCTTCGCGGAACAGGGTGACCGTGCGGTCGCCGGAGCCGATGATGCTGAACTTTTGACCGACGATGTACGCCAGGTGCAGCGAAGCTTCCATGATGCCCACCACCGGCTGGTGGAGCATTTCACGCGCGCCGTACACCGCCGGGTGATTGCCGTAACAGGCAATGATGAAACCGTCGAACTCCGCCTGACGCTGGATGATCAGTTCCAGGCAAGGCGCGGTGCTCAACAGCTCGTCATACGCGCTTTCAATCGAGCGCGGCCCGGCCGACGGATTGACGCACACCAGCTCCGTGCCCGGCGCTTTAACCGCCTCGGCGCTCTCCTGCATGGAGCGGGTAAACTCTTCCGATGTATTGGGGTTGATCATTAATAGTCGCATCGCAACCTCTCGTAGGGTCTCCGGTTGAAATCATGCGGACGGGAAACCATCCGCCGCATCGCCGTCATGGACTGTCAAAACCGGTCAGGTCAGCGAACCGGACAGCTCAATCATTCGCGCATACACCCGGGCGCTGAGCAGCAGCTCATCGATCTCCAGATACTCGTTGGGCTTGTGCGCAAGGTCCAGGTTGCCCGGCCCGTAAATCAGCGACGGGATGCCCAGAGCGCCCGCGCTGATGTTGACGTTGGTGCAACCCCGAAAAACCACCGGGGTGACCGGAATGCCGGTATCGGTCAGGGCGGTTTCGGCCAGCTTGCGAAAGGCATTGTCCGGCGGCGTGGCCCATGCGTCGAGGAAATCTTCATACTCCAGGCGCTCACCGGTGTAACAATCAATCGCGATCCGCCCGATCTTGAACGCTACTTTCTCCGCGCCGTCAAAATCTTGCAGCGCCGCCTGGAAGCGCTTCAAGAAGCATTCCTGCGTCTCGCCGGGGAACAGGCGGCACTCCCACAACATCCAACACTCATCCGGCACGCTGCCGTTGCCGGGCGATGGTTTGGAGCGCGTCTCCACCAGCTCAATCACCTCCTGGCCAAACAGGGCGTCCGTGCGGCGGGGCATCTTGCGAATGCGCTGCCCGGCGTCCATCGCGCGATACACCGCGTTATCACCCAGGTGCGGCTGAGAGCTGTGCGCCACCAGTCCGCGCGCCGTCATCTCCACCGTCGTGCGCCCCACGCCCGCCACCGCCAGCTTGTTCGCGTTGGTCGGTTCGCAGGTCATCACCGCATCCACCGTGCGCCCGTCCAGCACCTTGCCCAGCCCGCGCCCGATCATCAGCTCCTCGGCAATCGAGCCGGTCACCAGAATCGTTCCGGTTATGTCCGCGCGGTCCACAAAGGCGGCAGCACACAGCGCGGCAGCCAGCCCGCCTTTCATGTCGGTGCTGCCCCGGCCCCAGATCTTGCCATCGGCGATCTCGCCGCTGTATGGCTCGCGCGCCCACAGGTTGGGCTGGCCAATCGGCACCACGTCCATGTGCCCGTCAAAGACAATCGTCGGTCCGGGTCGGGCGCCGTGAATGGTCCCGATCACGTTACCCCAGCGGTCCACCTCCACCGAGTCGAACCCCAGTTGGTTCATTTCGCGCGCAACGACCGCCGCGGTTTTACCTTCATCCCCCGAGAAACCGGGGCAGCGCACCATCTCCTGCGTAAAACGGATGATTTCCTGCTGCCGTTCTTCGGTCCAGTTCAAAGCCGCCTCGCTTGTGCAATAAAAAAGAGCCAGGCCGATGCACAGCACCGACCTGGCATCCGTTTTTAGATATCTTTCGGATCGTAGGGCGAGCCCCAGGTTTTCGGCGCCCGGGTGCGCCCCACCAGGCCCGCCAGCGCCGCGATGGTGATCAGATACGGCAGCATCTGCAGGAACTGGTATGGAATCTCGGAGCCTGCCGTCTGCATGCGCAGTTGCGCGGCATCGGCGGCGCCAAAGGCCAGACAGGCCAGCGCCGTGCGCACCGGGTCCCAGCCGCCCACAACCACCGCCGCCAGAACGACGAAGCCGCGGCCGGCCGTCATACCGCCGGATGCAAAGAAGCCCACTTCGCCGAGCGTCAGCACGCACCCGCCCAACGCGGCGAAGATACCGCTCAGAATGACCGCCTGGTACTTCAAGCGGATCACGGGCAGGCCGGCCGTGGCCGCTGCCTGCGGGTTATCGCCCACGGCGCGCACATTCAGGCCCCATCCGGTGCGGTAGAGCACCCAGGCCGCCACAAACGGCAGAATCAACGCAATCCACGTGCTCACCGGCTGGCGGAAGAACACCGGCCCGAGCACCGGGATATCAAAGAAGCTTTCGGGGAACAGCACCGGGAAGCGCGCCACGCGCACATGGCGCGATTCGGACAGCAGCGCAAAGAGCAGGTTGGTGCCGCCCAGTGCGGCCAGGTTAAACATCAGGCCGGTGACGACCTGGTTCGTCCGGCGCGTCACGGTCATAAATGCAACCGCCGCGCCCAGAATGGCGCCCAAAATCGCCGTGGCGATGACCGCCAGCAGCACATTTTCCGTATAGAAGCTGACCGCGATGCCGGCGAGCGCCCCGATGAGCATGATGCCTTCAATGCCCACGTTGATCACGCCAGTGCGCTCGGCATACACTTCGCCGATTGAGACCAAAATCAGGGGTGCCCCCCATCGCAAGGCCGCTTGCAGCCAGTCGATGATCATATCCGGCGTCATGGTTTTACCTCCTCAACTTCTTTTTCCGCTTTGTCCGAACGCTCGATCCGTTTGCGTTCGCCATACCCCACGGCGATCACGAAGAGCACACAAAGCGCGATGATGACCACGGTCATCGGTCCGCCGACGCCCGTCTGAATCGACATGGTCGCTCCGCCGGCCTTCAACGCCGACAGGAACAACGCGCTGGCGAGAACGCCCAGCGGATTTCCACCCGCCAGAAGCGCCACCGCCACGCTTTCAAACCCGACGCCCGCCACAAAATCCATGTACACACGCTGCTTCAGGCCCATGATTTCAATTGCGCCCGCCAGGCCACCCATCATCGCGCCGATCATGAAGACGAACAGGATCTGCCGTTTGATGTTCACGCCGGCGTAACGCGCCGCTTCGGGGTTGGCCCCCAGCATGCGGGTGCGAAAACCGAACGGGGTGAAGCGAATGATCAGGTAGAAGAGCACGCAGGCGAGCAGCCCAAAAATGAAACCGGGGTGCAGACTGGTTCCGGTCATCAGGATGGGCAGCTTGGCCGTTGGCGCCAGCAGCAGCGACATGGGGAAGAAGGAACCCGGTTCCGCCATAAAGCTGGGCTCGTGCACCAGCCAGCTGGTGAGGAATTGGGCCACATAGTTCATCATGATCGTGGTCACCACCTCGTTCACGCCGCGGTAGGCGCGCAGGTAGGCAGGGATCAGCCCCCACAACACCGCGAAGACGATGGCCACCAGCATGCACAGCAGGATGTGGACAATCGGCGGGACCGACAACGTCATAATGCCGACGGTCGCGGCGCCAATCGCCCCGATGTACATGTACCCTTCCATGCCGATGTTCCACACGCCCGATTTTATACCAAGCGCCACGCCCACGCCGCCGAGCAGCAGTGGTGAAGCGCGCACCAGCACGTTGGAAAACGACTGCGGGCTGCCAAAAGCGCCTTTCATCATGGCCACGTAGGCTTCAATCGGGTTGACACCCGAGATGGCAATCAAACCGGCGCCGGCAAGCAGACCCAGAAAAATACCGATCAGCGGCCGCGCGCCGGAAAGCGCCAGCTCGCCAAGCCCTGGAAAGTTAATGAATTCTGGACGTTTTTTCGTATTCATTATGCCGCCGCCTCCGAGGCTTGACCCAGCATCATCTGACCAATCGT
>DAOUGY010000014.1:0-4414 GCA_034428975.1 Anaerolineaceae bacterium
CAACTATGATAAAACAGGTATAGCCTTCTTCGCGGAAGGAGAGGATCTTATATGTATAAACCGGCCGACGTCATCCAAACCCTGAGAAGCATCCCGTTTCTGCTTGATTGCAAACCGGCTCACTTTACCAAGTTGGCCGCCATTGCCAGTTTTCGCACCCTAGCCATCGGCGAATCCCTTTTTCACGAAGGTGAAAAAGTGGAAGCATTGTATGTTTTGCTGGAAGGTCAGCTTTCTGTGGATATGTTTGTGCCCACGCAGGGCCGCGTGAAAATTTTCGATGCCGAACCGTACGATATGATTGGCTGGTCGGTGATGACCCCCATCATCCGCCAGCGCACCGGCAGCGTGCAGGCCGTCAAAACGTCGCGCCTGATTGCCTTTGACGGTGACGCGCTGCACGAGCTGTGCGAAGAGGATCACGACCTGGGATACATCATCCTGCGGCGGGTGGCCAACACCGCGGCCAGCCGGCTGCTCACCACCCGGTTGCAATTGCTGGACATCATTCTGCAGACCACCCACGAACCCTTTTAACCCCCGGCGGAAATTCGAACCTACCCTGCGCATTTTCACGCCTGAGGGGATATAATTACCCCATGCATGAATTACCGGTAACTGAAAGTATATTGGAGATCGCTCGGAAACACGCCGAGAACGCCGGCGCGCGCCGCGTTACCGATGTAAACCTGGTCATCGGGCAGCTTTCATCCATTGTGGATGACTCCATCCAGTTCTACTGGGAAATTCTCTCCAAAAATTCAATTTGTGAAAATGCCGTGCTGCATTTCGAGCGGATTCCCGCCCGCATGAAGTGCAACCTGTGCGCCTGTGAATTTGGCCTGGATGGCCCTCTGTCGCCTTGCCCGCAGTGCGGCAGCCCGTCCTTCAAAGTCATTTCCGGCGAAGAATTCTATGTGGATAGCATCGAAATTGAAGGAGCCGAAGAAATCGCATGACGACTTCCCGTGTCCCTGTGGTGGAACGCATCTTAAGCGCCAACGATAAAATCGCTGCGCAAAACCGCTCCGTGTTGGACGATGCCGGGATTTTCACCATCAACCTGATGGCGTCACCCGGAGCCGGTAAAACCAGCCTCATCCTGCAAACCATCCGCGCCCTTGCACCTCGAATGCGCATCGGCGTGGTGGAAGGGGATACCGCCCCGGTCACCATCGACGCCGACAAAGTCCTGGCTGAGGGTATGCCCGCGGTTCAGATCAACACAGGTGGTGAATGCCACCTGGATGCTCCCATGCTTGCGCAGGGCTTGCAGCAGCTCCCGCTGGGCGACCTGGACCTGATCATCATCGAAAACGTCGGCAACCTGATCTGCCCGGCGTCATTTGATCTCGGCCAACACGCCAATGTGCTCATCGCCAGCGTGCCGGAAGGCGACGACAAGCCCTACAAATACCCCAACATTTACCGTGGGCTGGATGTGCTGATGATCAACAAAATCGATTTGAAACCGTACGTGCGCTACAACGAAGACTTTTTCCGGCAGGGCGTGGAAATGCTCAACCCCGGTCTGGTCACCTTCCCGGTTTCCTGCACCACCAACGAAGGGATTTCCGCCTGGGCGGAATGGCTGCAGGAGCGCGTTCGGCAGCACAAGCAGGCAAAATGACTCACCCGGCTGGGGCGCGAATCTTCGCGCGCGGGATAGTTCAGGGCGTTGGCTTCCGCCCCTTTGTGTACAATCTGGCGGTAAACCACAACCTGACCGGCTGGGTGCGCAATACCTCCGGCGGTGTGGAAATTGAGCTCAACGGCTCGCCAACCGCCATCCAGGCCTTCATCGACACGTTGCAGCACAATCCGCCGCCGCTTGCGCGCATTGACGAATTGCGCGTGGAACCCTGCTCACCTAATAGCTACACGCAATTTGATATTTTTTCCAGCCAACCGCAAGAAGGCGATTTTCTGCCGGTCTCGCCGGATGTCGCCCTTTGCCCCGACTGCCGCCGCGAATTGCTGGACCCCACCGATCGACGCTTTCGCTACCCATTCATCAACTGCACCCATTGCGGTCCGCGGTTCACCATCATCCAGGATATCCCCTACGACCGCCCCAAGACCACCATGGCCGGGTATAAGATGTGCCCGCAGTGCTCGGTGGAATATCACAACCCTCTCGATCGCCGTTTTCACGCACAACCCACCGCCTGCCCGGTCTGCGGCCCGCAAATCTCCTTCGTGTCCAAAGGTCAACTTCAGGCTCAGGGCGAAGCCGCGCTGCAAACCGCCCGCGCCTGGCTGCAAGACGGCAAGATTCTGGCCGTCAAAGGCCTGGGCGGTTATCACCTGGCCTGCGATGCCGCCAACCGGCGAGCCGTTACCGAGCTGCGTAACCGCAAAAAACGCTCCGACAAGCCGTTTGCCCTCATGGCGCTCGACCTTCAAGCCGTGCATCGGCACTGCGTGG
The DNA here is from genome assembly GCA_034428975.1 of Anaerolineaceae bacterium. Lineage (GTDB taxonomy): Bacteria > Chloroflexota > Anaerolineae > Anaerolineales > Anaerolineaceae > DAOUGY01. The sequence goes on from DAOUGY010000014.1 coordinate 2,429, forward strand.
TATCCGAAGAAGAAGCTGAGCTGTTACAATCCCGCGCTGCGCCGATCGTTCTGCTGCAAAAACGGCCGGAATCCAACATCGCAGCCGACGTGGCTCCCTACCAGAATACACTGGGCGTCATGCTGGCCTACACGCCGCTGCATGTCCTCCTCCTTGAATCCGCGCCGGACTTTCCCGACATGCTCGTCATGACCAGCGGCAACCTTAGTGAGGAGCCAATTGCGTATGAGGACGACGATGCCCAAACCCGTCTGGCCCCACTAACCGACGGATTTCTGCTGCACGATCGCCCCATTCACATGCGCGTCGATGATTCCGTGGCGCGGGTCATCGCCGGCGCGCCGTACTTGCTGCGTCGCTCGCGTGGTTACGCCCCGGACTCCATCGGCCTGCACACGCCGGTACCGCCCATTCTGGCCGCCGGCGCTGAACTAAAAAACACCTTTTGCCTCACCCGCGACCGGTACGCCTTTCTGAGCCATCACATCGGCGATCTGGAAAACTTTGAAACGCTGCGCTCCTTTGAAGAAGGCATTGCCCACTTTGAGCGCCTGTTTCGAATTCAGCCGCAGGCCATCGCCTGCGATTTGCACCCCGATTACCTGGCCACCCGCTACGCCCAGCGCCGCGCCGCCGGGCAGGGCTTACCGCTCATCGCCGTGCAGCACCACCACGCCCATCTGGCGGCCTGCCTGGCGGACAATGAATGGTCGGCACCCGAACCGGTCATCGGCCTGTCGTTTGACGGCACCGGCCTGGGCACGGACGGCGCCGTGTGGGGCGGCGAAGTCCTGCTGGGCGGCTATGCATCATTTGAGCGAATCGCTCACCTGAGATACGCCCCCTTGCCCGGCGGTGACCTGGCCGTGCGCCGCCCGGCGCGCATGGCACTGGCTCACCTCTGGCAGGCTGGCCTGGATTGGGAACCCGACCTGCCCCCGGTTCAATCGTTGTGCTACGAAGAGCGCACCGCGTTGCGGGGGCAATTGCTGCATCACCTCAACGCCCCGTCCACCTCCAGCATGGGGCGCCTGTTTGACGCCGCCGCGGCGCTGGTCGGCGGCCGCCAGACCGCCACCTATGAAGGTCAGGCCGCCATTGATTTCGAAGCCGCCGCCGACCTGGACGAACCCGGTGCCTACGAATTCGCCGTCACCGGTGAGAACCTGGATCCCGCACCTGTTTGGGAAGCCCTGATGGCAGACTGGCGTGCCGGAGTGCCGCTTGCCGTCCTCTCCGCGCGCTTCCACAACAGCGTGGTAAACTTGAGTACGGCCTGTTGCTCGGCCATTCGCCGTTCCCACGGCGTCCACACCGTCGCCCTCAGCGGCGGCGTCTGGCAAAACAAATACCTGTTGGAGCGCACCCTGCGCGGCCTTGAAAAAGAAGGCTTTACCGTACTGATCCACCGCCGCGTGCCTGCCAATGATGGAGGTCTGGCGCTCGGCCAGGCGTTGATTGCCGCGCACAGTGTACAGTAAACTGACCCGGATTTAGGGATGTTGATGGAGGAGGTAACCATGTGCCTTGCCGTTCCTGGAAAAATTATCGAAATCCTTCCCACCGTTGGCTTGCGAATGGGAAAAGTGGATTTTGGCGGCGTCATCCGCGAAGTCTGTCTGGAGGCACTACCCGAGGCCAAAATTGGCGACTACACCATCGTGCATGCCGGATTTGCCCTCAACATCCTCAGCGAAGAAGAGGCCGAGGAAACCCTTTCGGCTCTGCGCGAACTGGGCGACATTGAAGCCGAACTGCTGGCCAACGACGACACATCCGGCGGAGCCTGATGCGCCATGAAATACCAGGAGGAATTCCGTGACAGGGACCTGGTGCGCGGCGTGCTGGATGAAATTCGCCGCACGGTCACCCGCCCGTGGGTGTTGATGGAAATTTGCGGCGGGCAGACTCACGCCATTCTGCAGTATGGCCTTGACCAACTGCTGCCGCCGGAAATTGAGCTGGTGCACGGCCCCGGCTGCCCGG
>DAOUGY010000015.1:0-16539 GCA_034428975.1 Anaerolineaceae bacterium
CGACGCGCGGCGCGGTGCTCTTCGACGGCCACGATACCGGCGCATGGAAGTCCTCGCCGGCCAGCCTGCGCCGGCTGCGCCGGCGCATGCAGATGATCTTCCAGGACCCGTACGCCAGCCTGAACCCGCGCATGACCGTGCGTGATATTGTGGGCGAACCGCTGACAGCTTTTGGCGTGGCCAGTGGCAAGGAAATTGACGAGCGCGTAGCGCAACTGCTCAAGCTGGTCAAGCTCAACCCCGATTTTGCCGGGCGTTACCCGCATGAGTTCTCCGGTGGTCAGCGCCAGCGCATCGGCGTGGCGCGCGCCCTGGCGCTCAACCCGTCCTTCATCGTCTGCGACGAGCCGATCTCCGCGCTGGATGTCTCCATTCAGGCGCAGGTGGTCAACCTCCTCGAAGACCTGCAGAAGGAATTCAACCTGACCTACCTGTTCATCGCCCACGACCTTTCGATGGTGCGCCATATCAGCGACCGCGTGGCGGTGATGTATCTGGGCCTGATCATGGAGCTGGCGGATCGCAACGATCTGTACACCAACCCGCAGCATCCCTACACCAAGGCTCTGCTTTCGGCGATTCCGGTGGCTGACCCGGTCTTCAACGAGACCCGCCGCCGAGTCATTCTGGAAGGCGACGTGCCTTCCCCCATCAACCCGCCCTCCGGCTGCCGCTTCCGCACGCGCTGCCCCATTGCAGACGCGTACTGCGCTGAAAAACAGCCCGAATGGCGCGAGGTTCGCCCGAATCACTTTGCGGCTTGCCATAAAATTTAAATCCTTTAAGCCAAAGGAGGTGATGAGTACACAGTCTGTTGGGTAAATTTGGGTACGGCTGTACTCGAAGTGTAGTTCGAATCCATTGGTTTTTCTTGAAGGAGGAGAAACGATGCGTAAGTTGATGAGTGTGTTGGTTGCGCTGGTGGTCTTCAGCATGATCCTGACCGCCTGCCAGACCCCCGCCCCTGTGGCGACCGAAGCTCCCGCGGCGGAAGCCACGGAAGCCCCGGCTGCCGAAGTGACCGAAGCGCCCGCGGCAGAAGCCACGGAAGCCCCGGCTGCTGAAGAAGTTGCCCTGAACCCCTACCTGGGTTCCAACAAGCTGGACGGCAACGGTATCCCCAACGATTTCTTCGCTGATCTGCACATCCGCAAGGCGTTCGCCTACTGCTTTGACTGGGATGCGCTGGTTAACGAAGTCTATCAGGGCGAAGCTGTTCAGTCCAAGGTGCTGTCCCTGACCGGTATGCCCGGTTTTGACCCGGAAGCGCCCCACTACTACCTGGATCTCGACAAATGCGCCGAGGAATTCCAGCTGGCCGACGTCGATAAAGACGGCGTGCCCGCCGGTGAAGACCCCGACGATGTGTGGGAGATGGGTTTCCGTGTTCAGATGCTGTACAACACGGGCAACACCACCCGCCAGATCATGGCTGAAATCCTCCAGGCCAACCTGGCCGCCGTCAACGAGAAGTTCGTCGTCGAAGTTCTCGGTCTGCCGTGGCCGGCTTATCTGACCGCCCAGCGCGCTCACAAAATTCCGATCATGACCGCCGGCTGGCTGGAAGATATCCATGACGCTCACAACTGGTACCAGCCCTACACCACCGGTACCTACGGCGCCCGCCAGAACATGCCCGATGACCTGAAGGCCCAGTTCAAGGTCCTGCTCGACAAGGGTGTGAGCCTGGTTGACCCGGCTGCCCGCAACGAAGTCTACAAAGAATTCAACCAGCTGTACTACGATCAGGCCCCTGGCATTCCGCTGGTCCTGGCCACCTCGCACGGCTTCGAGCAGAAGTGGGTGGAAGGTCGCGTGATGAACCCGATCTTCTCCAACATCTACTACAAGACCATTTCGAAGACCGCCGATGCCCCGGATCCCACCACCTTCACCTTCGCTTCCACGGGTGACGTGGATACGCTGGATCCCGCGCTGTCCTATGACACCGCTTCCGGCGAAGTGATCCAGAACATCTATGAAACCCTGGTGTTCTACGATGGCACCGCCACCGACAAGTTCGTGCCCCAGCTGGCCGAATCCTGGACCGTCTCCGATGACGGCACCACCTGGACCTTCAAAATCCGCCAGGGTGTCAAGTTCCACGAAGGTGGCGACCTGACCCCGTCGGACGTGGTGTACTCCTTCGTGCGCGGTTTGCTGCAGGGCGGTTACTCCTCCCCGCAGTGGCTGCTGGCCGAACCGATCCTGGGTGTTGGCAATGACGACATCACCGTGCTCGTGGACGGCGGCGCTTCCGCCGACGACCGCGAAGCTCTGGCGAAGAACGATCCTGCCAAGCTCAAGGAAGTTTGCGAAACCGTGAAGTCCCACTTCGTCATCGACGAAGCGGCCAACACCGTCACCATCACCCTCGCCCAGCCCTGGGGCCCCTTCCTGCCGACGATTGCCAACGGCTGGGGTTCCATCATGGACAAGGAATGGGTCATCGAGAACGGTGGTTGGGATGACTCCTGCGACACCTGGCAGACCTTCTACGGCATGACCTCCGCTGAAGACCTGTTCACGGCCAAGGCCAACGGCACCGGCGCCTTCAAGCTCGATCACTGGACTCCGGGCCAGGAAATCGTGATGACCAAGTTCGCCGACTACTACGGTGAGCCCGCCAAGTTGGATCGCGTTGCGATCAAGATCATCCCCGAATTCGGCACGCGCTTTGCGATGCTCCAGACCGGCGACGCCGATGTGATCGCCGTTCCGGTTGAGAACCGCTCGCAGGTGGACGCGATGGCCAGCGAAATCGTGATCTACGACGAAGCCACCGGCCAGTACGGTCCTGCGCAGAAGATCTGCGCGTACGACTCGACCAAGTTGGGCAAAGAGAAGTTCACAGTCTGCAAAGACGGCGAGAAACCGCTGGACGGCGCCCTGCGCCTGTACATCGGCCGCCCTGGTCTGCAGCAGGACGTGATCATCTTCAACTACTTCATCGAGTAATCGGGTAGTCCAAACCAAACAAAACATGCGGGGACCGCAAGGTCCCCGCATGTCCCCCGCAATTTTGCTATATGGAATGGATTGAAGGGTCTTGATGCGGATTACGAGGGCGTTTCAGTCCATTCCGAACGGCAAAATTCATGTAGAGGTGAACAGATGGTAAATTACATAATCCGCCGCCTGCTGCTCGTTCCCGTCTTACTGTTCGGCGTCACCTTGATCATCTTCGGTCTGCTTCAGTTCCTGGGGCCGGTGGAGCGTTCTGCGCTCTACGTGCGCGATTTCCCCAAGAACGACAAGCAAATCCAGGGCATCATCGTCAAGTACGGCCTGGATAAGCCCCTGTATGAGCAGTACTGGCGCTGGTTGGTGGGGCACGTAGACGCCAACACCGGCGCGCGCACAGGTGGCATTCTGTACGGCGATTTTGGCTATTCGCGTACGGCCTCGCAACCGGTGATTGACCTGATTAAGAACCGCTTCCCCAACACGCTGGACTTGACCATCTGGGCGGTGTTCCCCATGCTCTCGGTGGGCATCTGGCTGGGGGTACAGGCGGCTGTTCACCAAAACGGTTTTGTCGATCAGGCGGCGCGTATTTTCAGCATCGTTGGCACGTCTTTCCCGACGTTTGTCTTTGGTCTGCTGGTGCTGATGTTCTTCTACGCCAATTTGCAATGGTTCCCGCCCGGCAAGATGTCGGACTGGGTCAGCCAGTTGATCTTCTCCGGCGAGTTCCACAACTACACCAAGCTGCTCTCTATTGACGCGCTGCTCAACGGCCGCCTGGATGTCTTCTGGGATGCGCTTCGCCACATGATTTTGCCGATCCTGACGCTCTCGTACATCAGCTGGGCCACCTTTGTCCGCGTGACGCGCTCCTCGATGCTGGAAACCCTGCGCATGGAGTATGTGGTCACGGCGCGTTCCAAAGGTCTGAAGGAACATGATGTGATCAACAAACATGCGCGCCCCAACGCGATGATCCCGGTCATCACGCTGGCAGGCTTCAGCGTGGTCGGTCTGCTGGGCGGCGTGGTGATCACCGAGACGGTGTTCAACTACCCGGGCATTGGCAAGGCGGCGGCCGATGCGGCCCAAAATCTGGATGTGGTCACCGTGTTGGGTCTGGCGGTCTTCAACGGCCTGATTCTGATTGTCGCCAACCTGGTGGTTGACGTGCTCTACGGCGTGCTCGATCCTCGCGTTCGATTATCTTAAGGAGTGATTCATGACCGCGATTAACCCTCCCGTTGGTGATAACAGCGTATTGCGGGAAACTCTGCCAGAACGAAAGATCGGCGCCGTTGAACGTTTTCTGGGGCCTGAAAACTACCGCATTATTCGGGGCCTGCTCAAAACCCCGGCGTCCATTCTGGGCTTTTCGCTGATCGCGCTGTTCATTATTGTTGCGCTGGCGGCGCCCCTCATCGCACCGCCGGTCACCAAGGATCCGTACAAGATCCCGCGCGACGGCTTCTCAGCGGAACCCAAGCCGATGGGCACCGAATGGAAGAAGAATGTGCCGGATATCCCCTTCTGGTACACGGCGTTGACTGGCAAGGACAAATGGGTGCATCTGATGGGCACCGCCCAGGGCCAGTACGATATCTTCTACGGCATCATCTGGGGCACGCGCACGGCCTTCCGCACCGGTTTCATCGTGGTGGTGGCGACCTTCCTGATCGGCGTGATTGTCGGCTCGGTATCGGCCTTTTACGGCGGCTGGGTGGACAACCTGATCATGCGCGTGGTGGATGTATTTATGACGCTGCCCTTCATTTTGGCGGCGCTGATCATGGCGGCGGTGTTGACGCCGCTGATCGGAAAGAGTCTGGTTCCATCCATTCTGGCATTAATTTCGTTTGGATGGATGGGATACGCGCGCGTTATTCGCGGCGATATCCTGTCCATCAAGGAACGCGATTACATCCTGGCGGCCAAGGTGGTGGGCGTGCGCGACAGCCGCATTCTCTTCCGCCACATTCTGCCCAACGCCATCTTCCCCACCCTGGTGATGGCCTCGCTGGCCATCGGCGATGTGGTGCTCTCCTTCGCGGCGCTGTCCTTCCTGGGCATCGGCACGCAGGTGGGCTATGCCGACTGGGGCCAGATCCTCAGCTTTGCGCGCAACTGGATCACCAACCTGTCGACCTACTGGTACATCGTGGTCTGGCCGGGCATTACCCTGGTGCTGTTCGTGATGGGCTGGAACCTGGTGGGCGATGCGATGCGCGACGTGCTCGACCCGCGTATGCGCGGCAAGTCCTGATCCGGAATTGGTTCTACGATCACACCCCCGGAGGGACGCTCCGGGGGTGTTTTGTTGCAGCCGTGTGCCCAAAGCCGTTCCGGGCGGTGCGCCAAACCTAAGTATAATAGTAGCGATACGCCCGCCGGTGCGGGTGATGATCTTTGAAATGGAGTGTATTCTGTGAACCGTTCCCGCATATCGCGATGGTTATATATTCTGTTGGCGGCCACGCTGGCAGCCTGCCAGACGCCCGCGGTGGTGCCGCCCACTGCCACGCTGGCGCCGATTCCCACCGAAGAGCCCACGCCAACCGTGCCGCCGCTGCGCTCGCTGACGGTCTGCCTGGGGCAGGAGCCTGAATCGCTGTACCTGTACGGCAGCTCATCGCGCGCCATGTGGAGCGTGCTGGAAGCCGTTTATGATGGCCCGATTGACACGCGCAACTATGTGCCTCAGCCGGTGATTCTGCAAAAGCTGCCCACTCTGACCGACGGCGATGCCGCGCTGCAGGCGGTGCCGGTGCAGGCCGGCGACATGGTGGTGGATGCCGGCGGCGCGTTGATCTCGCTGGTCAAGGGCGCGCGCGTGCTGCCTTCGGGCTGTTCGGGCGCGGCCTGCGCCATTGAATGGGACGGCGTGAGCGCGCTGCAGATGGACCGCATGGTGGTTGACTTTCGCCTGCTGCCCGGCCTTACGTGGTCGGACGGCCAGCCGCTGACCGCTGCCGATTCGGTTTTTTCCTACCAGGTGGCGGCGGACCCCGCCACGCCGGTGAACCGCACCATTTTGGACCGCACCGAAGCCTATGAAGCGCCCGACGACCTGACCGCGCGCTGGGTGGGCGTGCCCGGTTTCCTCACCGACCGCTACGCCGAGCTGTTCTTCTCGCCGCTGCCGAAGCATGTTCTGCAGGGCTCGGCCGCAGCCGACCTGCCGACCTCGCCAGCGGCTGAAAAGCCGCTGGGTTGGGGCGCTTATGTGGTGGAAGAATGGGTGCACGGCGATCATATATTGCTGACCCGGAACCCCAACTATTTCCGTGCCGACCAGGCCCTGCCGTATTTTGACAAGCTGGTCTTCCGCTTTTTAGGCGAGCAGGCCGACAACAACCTGGAAGCGCTGCTGGTGGGCGAATGCGACGTGGTCGATTCGACCTCGCTGCTGGCTGCTCAACTGGAAAGCGTGCTGACCCTGCAAAATGAGGGCAAGCTGAAGGCTTATGTGGCACGCGGACCGGAATATGAACTGGTTGATTTTGGCATCCGCCCGGCTTCGTATGACGACGGCATCAACACGGCCGACGGCGATCGGCCGGACCTGTTTGGCGATGTGCGCGTGCGTCAGGCCTTTGCCTCCTGCATGAACCGTCAGGGCCTGATTGACAACTTCCTCTTTGGACAAAGCGCTGTGCCGCAAACCTTGCTGGCCCCGGAAAACCCGCAGTTCAACGGTGAGACAGCCCAGTACCCCTTTGATGTGCAAGAAGGCGCCCGTCTGCTGGATGAGGTCGGCTGGAAGGACACCGACGGCGACGCGGCCACCCCGCGCGTGGCGCAGGGCGTGGCCGGCGTGCCGGACGGTACGCCCTTGAGCGTGGAATACCTGACCACCGAAACCCCGCTGCGCAAGCAGGCCGCCGAATACCTGGCCCGCAACCTGGCGCAGTGTGGCGTGCAGCTCAACGTAAGCTACCGCAGCGCCGCGGACCTGTATGCCCCCGGCCCGGACGGCGTGTTGTTTGGCCGGCGCTTTGACCTGGCGCAGTTCGCCTGGTCTGCCGGCCGGCTGCCGGCCTGCTACCTGTATATGAGCAGCGAAATCCCCTCGGCGGCCAACGACTGGCTGGGCGCGCGCTACGGCGGCGCCAACATTACCGGCTATTCCAATCCGGCCTATGACGCGGCCTGTGAAGCGCTGCTGCAGCCCGGCCTGGACAGCGCCTATCAGATGGAGCAGAGCCGCGCGGTGCAGGCCATGCTGGCCGACGACCTACCCTTCATTCCGCTGTATTACAACCTGAAATTGCTGGTCACCCGACCGAATTTGTGCGGCGTGGAGCTGGACGCTTCGGCGCGCAGCGACCTGTGGAACCTGGAATCTGTGACGCAGTATTGTCCATAAAACTGTTTGAAAACAAAGTAATTGATGCAATATAAATGTCATAGGGCGACACAAGGTCGCCCTATGACATTTATGGACATTTGTCTTGCGTGTATCATACTTAAATCCGAATCGCTTGACGTTGTCCAGAACTTATGCTACTATTTTTCAAGCCCATCTTCTTGGGCTGACGTGCTATGGGTGGAGAAAACGAATGTTTTCTGTACCGATTGGCCGCACAACGGGAGTGCACGCCAGTTCCAGAAACAACAGTTTCCCCATTCGTACAAGTTTCTATACTTTCAGGAGGAGAGAAGAAATGAAACGCAATAGGTTCATGTTGGTCCTGGGCCTGATTGTGGCGGCCAGCATGCTGCTCTCAGCATGCGGAACCCCTGCCACGCAAGCCCCCGCTGCGACGGAAGCGCCTGTGGCGACCGAAGCCCCGACGGAAGTTGTGACCGAAGCTCCCACCGAAGCTCCTACCGAGGTTCCGACCCCGGCCCCGACGACCCGCAAGGGCGGTTGGCTGGATGAAATTGTGATGACGGTTGTTTCCAAAGACTCGGTCATCACCCAGCTGCAGGCCGGCGCGATCGACATCTACGCCAACGGCCTGTCTTCGGCGGATTTCCCTGCCATCAAGGAAGCCGGTCTGGGCTATGTGACGAACAACGGTCTGTACTACGACCTGATGTTCAACCCGGCGGCCTTCGAAAATGGCACGCTCAATCCGTTCAGCAACCGCAAGATCCGCGAAGCGACCAACTGGCTGATTGACCGCAATTACATCAACCAGGAAGTCTACGCCGGCGGCGGCCTGGCCAAGTGGTTCGCCATCACCACCCAGTTCCCGGATTACGCCGACCTGGCCGACACGGCCCGCATGCTGGAAGCCAAGTACGCTTACAACATGGACAAGGCCAAGGAAGTCATCACGGCTGAAATGACCGCCATGGGCGCGACTCTCGGCGCGGACGGCAAATGGGCCTATAACGGCGCCCCCGTCTCCCTGATCTTCCTCATCCGCCCCGACAGCGACGGCACCCGCAAGCCGATCGGCGACTACATCGCCAATCAGCTCGAAGCGGTTGGCTTCACGGTCGATCGCCAGTACAAGAAGTCCTCGGAAGCGGCCCCCATCTGGTTGGGCACTGCGGCCAAGGACGGCCAGTGGCACATCTACACCGCCGCCTGGTCCTCCACCATCCTGGATCGCGATCAGAGCAACATCTTCCAGGAAATGTACCTGCCCTCCAGCGCGCAGGGTTCCGAGCCCTTCATCTCCAACGTGCCGGATCCTGAATTCCAGAAGCTGGGCGATGATCTGACCAACGCGGTCTACAATACCAAAGAAGAACGCAAGGCCATGATGGAGAAGGCCCTCGCGCTTTCCCTCCAGGATTCGCTGCAGGTCTTCCTCATCGACGGCAAGAACTACATCCCGTTCCAGAACAACGTTCAGGTGACTTATGACCTGGCGGCCGGTGTTGAAGGCGCTCAGATCTGGGCCTACAACATCCGCTTCAAGGACCAGGAAGGCGGCACGCTGAAGTGGGCCACCCAGGGTCTGTTTGGTGAACCCTGGAACCCGCTGGCCGGCTCCAACTGGGCCTACGACCAGGGCGCCATCCGCGCCACCCAGAGCGGCGACGTGATGTACGATCCCTACACCGGTCTGGTTTGGCCGCTGCGCATCGAGAAGGCCGAAGTGACCGTGCTGGAAGGCCTGCCCGTCTCCAAGACGGCCGACTGGGTTGACCTGAAGTTCGAAAAAGAAATCAAGGTCCCCGAAGACGCCTGGGTGGACTGGGACGCGACTGCCCAGACCTTCATCCCGGCCAGCACCAAGTTCCCGGATGGCCTGACCGCCAAGCGCAAGACTGTGGTGACCTACCCGGCTGACCTGTACACCGCGGTGAAATGGCACGACGGCGCCAATCTGTCCATCGGCGATATCGTCATGGGCATGATCCTGACCTTCGACCGCGCCAAGACCGAATCCAAGATCTACGACGAAGTGGCGACCTATGCCTACGAACCCTTCATGGAAACCTTCAAGGGCATGAAGATCGTCTCCACCGACCCGTTGGTTGTGGAATACTACTCCGATACCTACCAGCTCGACGCTGAACTGAACGTGCCGGTGATCTGGCCGACCTACAGCTACGGCGAAGGCTCCTGGGACGTCCTGGCGATCGCCAATGCGGCGGAAGCTGCCGGCGAACTGGCCTACGGCGTTGAAAAAGCCGGCGCGGCGACCATTGAGCAGACCTCCTTCGTTGGCGGCCCCGCTCTCGAGATCCTGGCCAAATACTTGGATCAGGCCATTGCCGACAAACTGATCCCGTATGCTCCCACCATGAGCCAGTACGTGACCCCCGAAGAAGCCGTTGCCCGCTACGAAGCCCTCAAGGCCTGGTACGCGGAACATGGTCACTTCTGGGTTGGCACCGGCCCGTACTACCTGGACAAGGCGTTCCTCACCGAACAGACCCTGACCCTGAAGAGCTTTGCCGACTTCCCCGATCTGGCGGACCGCTGGGCGCGCTTTGCCGAGCCGAAGATCGCCGATGTGGTTCTGGACGGCGCCGGCCAGGTTAAGATTGGCGAAGAAGCCACCTACGACGTGTCCGTGACCTTCAAGGATGCCGCTTACCCGTCGGCTGAAATTAAGCAGGTCAAGTTCCTGCTCTACAACGCCAAGAGTGAGATCGTGACGGTTGGTGAAGCCGCTCTCGTTGAAGAAGGCATGTACAGCATCGTGCTGCCTGCGGATATCACCTCCAAACTCGAAGCTGGTTCGAACAAGCTTGAAATCGCCGTGATCCCGCTGGTTGTCAGCGTGCCCACGTTCGCTTCGCTTGATTTCGTGACCGCTCCGTAAAGTTTGACGAACCCGTAAATCAGATAGGGGCAAGGGCCTTCCCTTGCCCCTATCCATCCCCATCAGCGAGGGCAAATTTATGGAACAGGCACCTCTGTCGGTCTCGGAGGGAGTAAAGAAAAAGCGCGCGACCAATTCAGCTTTCGGCCGCGTAGCGCGATTTACCGGTGTCCGCCTGATTACGTTGTTTATTACCGTTGTCATTGGCGTGTATTTAACGATTTTGATCGCCAACATGGGCGGCTATGTCGACGAAATTCAGAAATCTGAAATTCGTGAAAGTGTCCGGCAGAAAGTCGCGCAGATGACGGCGATCAAGCCCATGTCTACCGAGCTGCGCATCAAGATGTCCGAGGAAATGATCGCCTCGGAAGAGCGCCGTTTGGGGTTGGATCAGCCGTTTGCCATTCGTTCGGTCTCTTTCCTGACCAATGCGCTGCGCCTGAACCTGGGGCGAGCCAGTAAAATGGTCAGCGATAACGGCTCGCGCACGGTGCGCCTGATCATCCTGGAGCGCCTGCCGGCTACCTTGCTGTTGATGGGCTCATCCCAGCTCTTCCTCTTCTTCTTCAGCGTCTTCATCGCATTGGTCCTGTCGCGCAAGTACGGCAGTTTCTGGGATAAACTGGTCATCGCCCTGTCGCCCACATCGGCAGCCCCGCCGTGGTTCTACGGCATTTTCTTCATCCTCTTCTTCGCGGCCATCCTGAAAATCCTGCCGTTTGGTGGCATGGTGGATGCCCCACCGCCGACCAACACCTTTGAATACATCTTAAGTGTGTTGAAGCATCTCGTCCTACCGGGCTTTTCCCTGGTAATGGCTTCGCTTTTCTTAAGCATTTACAACTGGCGCACCTTCTTCCTGATCTACTCGAGTGAAGATTACGTGGATATGGCCAAGGCCAAGGGCCTGACCTCCCGCGATATCGAACGCCGCTACATCCTGCGCCCCACGCTGCCCACCATTATCACCAACTTTGCACTGCTGGTGATCGGCCTGTGGACGGGCGCCACCATCACCGAAACCGTCTTCCTCTGGCCCGGATTGGGTCGCACCATTTATCAGGCCATCGGCCTGTATGACACGGCCGTGATTGTTGGCTCGACGATCATTTATGCCTATCTGTTGGCCATCACTGTGTTCGTGCTCGACTTTATCTACGCCCTGGTTGATCCGCGGGTTAAGGTGGGCGGGAGTCGCACATCATGAAAAACATCAAGAACACCCTGCGCGATATCATGCAGTACCCCTCGGCGGTGGCCGGCAGCATCATCATCCTGCTGCTGATTGCCCTGGCGATTTTTGCGATGGTCAAGATTCCCTACAACGAGGCCATTCGCCTGTGGCGCGGCGGCGAGGAAGTCTGGTATCAAAATCCCAGACTGGCGCCCCCGGCGTGGACCAATTATTTCAACAAGGAAAAACAACCGGTTTCCTTCGCCATCAAAGCGCAAGAAGGCGGCGAGTTCAGCAAAGCGGTGACGGTGGGCGCACAAGACACCTCCTCGATCAACTTTGCCTATTCGTTCGACTTCCAGTACGACGCCTTCCCGCAGGAGATCATGCTGTACTTCGATGCCAAGTACGCCGCCAAGCAGCCGTTTGTGTCGGTCTACCTGCTTACACCGGATGAGCGTAAAATCCGCATCGGCGACTTTGGCGTTTCGCCGCGGCAAAACTTCCGCTTCTCGCAAGAGGAAAAGCTGCAGAAGCGCCTGAAGAGCGTGGATGTGATGTCGGCGTTGTTTTCGGTGCCGAAATCCAACCCGCCGGTGCCGCTGAAGGGCACGTACCAGCTGCTGATCGACGGCGTGACGTTTGAAAAAGACGCCGACATTAATGTCGAACTGGTTTTCCACGGCAAAGTCTACGGTTTGGCAGGCACGGATATCGCCCGCCGCGACCTGATGGTGCCGCTGCTGTGGGGCGCGCCGATTGCGCTGGCGTTTGGTTTGCTGGCCGCCGGCGGCACGCTCTTCCTGACCATGATTATCTCGGCTATCGGCGCCTGGTACGGTGGTTGGCTGGATGAACTGATCCAGCGCATCACCGAAGTTAACCTGGTTCTGCCCTTCCTGGCGATCCTGATCATGGTGGGTACGTTTTATTCACGCAGCATCTGGGTGATTCTGGGCGTGACGGTCTTGCTCAGTATTTTCACCGGCTCGATCAAGTCCTACCGCGCGATTTTCCTGCAGGTCAAAGAATCGACCTACATCGAAGCGGCGCGCGCGTACGGCGCGAGCAGCCCGCGAATCATTTTCACCTACCTGATCCCGCGCATCATCCCGCTGATCATTCCAGGTTTAGTGTCGTCGGTGCCGTCCTTCGTGTTCCTTGAGGCGTCGCTGGCTGTGTTGGGCCTGGGCGATCCGGTGCTGCCGACCTGGGGCAAGGTCATCAACGACGCGTGGGCTAATGGCGCGCTCTACAAGGGGCAGTATTACTGGATTATGGAACCAGCCGTTTTATTGATGTTTACCGGTCTGGGCTTTGCGATGCTGGGCTTTGCGCTCGACCGAATTTTCAACCCGAAACTGCGAGGCCTGTAAACCATGGCTGAAAAGACCCTTCTCCGTATTGAAAATCTGGTCCTGCATTTCCGCACCCAGCGCGGAGCGGTTCAGGCCGTGGATGGCGTGAACTTTGAACTGGGCTACAACGAAGCCGTTGTGGTGCTGGGCGAATCGGGCTGCGGCAAGAGCTCGCTGGCCAAAGCCATTCTGCGCCTGCTGCCGCGCAATGTGGAAAAATACTCCGGCAAGGTCATCATCAACGATGTGGACGTAATGCAGTTGGGTGAGGAAGAATTCCGCCGCAACGTGCGCTGGATGCAGATGTCGATGGTGCCGCAGGCCGCCATGAACTCGCTCAACCCGGTGTTGAAGGTGGGCGAGCAAGTGGCCGAGCCGTTGATTGTGCACGGCGGTGTGGGCAAGGCCGAGGCCATGGCCCAGGCGCGCAAGATGTTCAACCTGGTGGGCGTGCCCGAGGAGTTCCTGGAGCGGTACGCCTTTGAGCTGTCGGGCGGCATGCGCCAGCGCACGGCCATCGCCATGTCGCTGGTTACCACGCCCGATCTGATCATCCTGGATGAGCCGACCTCGGCCCTGGATGTGCTGACCCAGGCCAATATCTTCAACGTGCTTAAGCGCATCAAGAAAGAAATGGAAACCAGCTACATCCTGATCACGCATGACATTGCCACGTCCAGTGAACTGGCCAACAAAGTGGCGGTCATGTATGCCGGGCAGATTGTGGAGGTGAGCGATGCGCACCGCTTTTTTGCCGCGCCGCTGCACCCCTACTCACAGAAGCTGATGGCCAGCGTGCCGCGCCTGCGCGGTGACAAAGAGCCGGACTTCATCGTCGGCCAGCCACCCAGCCTGCTCAATCTGCCCACCGGCTGCCGCTTCAAGGACCGCTGCCCGCTGCGCTTTGGCAAATGCGACGAAGAGCCGCCTGTGGTGTCGAAAGACGGCCGCCTGGTGAAGTGCTGGTTACACGTTTAAAGGAGATGCCGCATGGTTGACACGATCACTCCGGAAGCCGTTGTACCCGCGCCCGCGCCTGTAAAGGCCGGGGTGGGAGATGACGTGCTTCTTTCCATCCAGGATTTGCGCGTTTGGTTTGAACTGCGCCGCTTTGGCTTTGGCCACGCCGGTTATGTGCACGCGGTCGACGGCGTGAGCTTTGACCTGCACGACGGCGAGGCGGTGGCGGTGGTGGGCGAGAGCGGCTGCGGAAAATCCAGCCTGATGAAGACCATCCTTGGCATCAACCGCATCACCAAGGGCAAGGTGCTTTTCAAGGGCCAGAGCATCAGCGATATGAAGCCCGAAGAACTGCGCCAGTACCGCTCCAAGGTGGGGTACATTCAGCAGGACCCTTACGGCGCGATGGCCCCGTTCATGAGCGTGGAACGCATCCTTGAAGAGCCGATGATCATCAACACCAAGATGACCAAGCCCGAGCGCCTGGCGCGCATCGAGCAGGCCCTGACCGAAGTGAAGATGACCCCGGTGCAGGACTTCATGGCCAAGTTCCCGCACATGCTCAGCGGTGGTCAGCAGCAGCGCATCGTCATTGCGCGCTCGATGATCCTCAGCCCGCAGTTGATTGTGGCCGACGAACCGGTGTCCATGCTGGACGCCTCGGTGCGCGTCGAAATTCTCAAGCTGCTGCGCAACCTGCAGGAACAGCACAAAGTGGCGGCCATCTACATCACGCACGATCTGTCCACCGTGCGTTACTTCTCGCGCCGCATCTTCGTGATGTACGCCGGGAACATGGTGGAAAAGGCTCGCTCGGATGACTTGCTGCGCCGCCCCTCGCATCCCTACACCCAGGCGCTGCTCACCGGCACGTCCGAACCGGACGCCAACAACGCCGCTTCGTACAAGGATGTGCCGCCGGGCGAACCGCCCAACCTGATCCGCCCGCCGGCGGGTTGCCGCTACCATCCGCGCTGCCCGTTCATCATCAAGGGCCTGTGCGACGTGGACGGTCCGCCCGAGTTCGAAATCGAACCGGAACACACGGCGGCCTGCTGGCTGTACAAGAAATAAGGTGAGACGATGTTGCGCGGTGTCAATCCAATTACCTTGATGATCGTGGGGTTCGTGCTGATGCTGATCGGCGTCATTCTGCCCCTCTTGATGGTGGTCAAGGTGCTGGAATCGACCTTCTTCCTGAATTTCTTCAGCTACACGTCCTCGCTGCTGGGGATGATTCTGGGGATCATCGGCACGGCTTTTTATGCCGCCGGACGCCGCAAGCAATAGCCGGGCAATCCACGCCGCGCGCCATTGTGTATACCCAAACACCAAAATGCCCTTGCGAAAGGGCATTTTTGGTCCTTTTTTTACCGCCGGAAGCGGCAATCATTGGTAAAATAAACCCACACAATGCCCGGTCTATTCCGAACCGCCGGAAAAACCGGCAAATATTCGCTGGAATGGAAGCGGATGCCTGGCAGGTTCCCACACTGAACGGATGAGGAGCACCGTGAACGAACACCCCAATTCCCCGTTGATTGAGGTGCAAGACCTCAAAACCTACTTCTTTACCGAAGACGGCGTGGTGAAGGCCGTGGACGGCGTGGATTTTCATGTGATGCCGGGCGAGGTGCTCGGCCTGGTAGGGGAATCGGGTTGCGGCAAAAGCGTGTCGTCGCTCTCGATTATGCGCCTGGTGGGCGTGCCCGGCAAAATTGTCGGCGGGTCGATTCGCTTTCACGGGCGAGATTTGCTGACCATCCCCGAAGAGGAAATGGTGAAAATCCGCGGCGACCGCATCTCGATGATCTTCCAGCAGCCGCAATCCAGCCTCAACCCGGTGTTCACCGTGGGCGACCAGGTGGCCGAGGTGCTGCAAATTCATCAGGGATTGAACAAAGAAGATTCCTGGAAGAAGGCAGTGGAGCTGCTGAAAGTGGTGGGTATTCCGGATGCCGAGCGCAAAGCCGAAGCCTACCCGCATGAAATGTCGGGCGGGCAGGCGCAGCGTGTGATGATCGCCATGGCGCTGGCGCTTTCGCCGGAGCTGCTGATCGCCGACGAACCGACCACCGCGCTGGATGTGACCATTCAGGCGCAGATCCTCGATTTGATGCGCGGCCTGCGCGAAAAACTGGGCACGTCGGTCATTCTCATCACCCACGATTTGGGTGTGATCGCCGAAATGGCCGACCGTGTGGCGGTGATGTATGCCGGGCGCGTGGTGGAACAATCGGGCGTCGATCCGTTGTTTGAACAGCCGCTCCACCCCTATACCCAGGGCCTGATCGGCTCCATCCCGGTGTTGGGGCGGGTGGCCGACCGCCTGGATGTCATCCCCGGTTCGGTGCCCAATTTGATCAATTTGCCGCCGGGCTGTCGCTTTGCGCCGCGCTGCCGCGCGCGCACGCAGCACGACCTGACGATTTGCAGCCAGCAGGAACCCGATCTGGTCGAGGCCCAGCCGCGTCACTTTGTGCGCTGCTGGTTGTACCAGGACAGCGGTGAACACCGTGCCCCTCTGAAACCGGGCGCATCCGCACGTTGAGAAAGCGCGAGGAACCATGACTGAACAATCGATCCCCACAACGCCGGATACCCTGGTGGAAGTCAGCGGTCTGAAGAAATATTACCCGGTGCGCAGCGGTGTGTTCCAACGCATTTCGGCCTGGGTCAAAGCCGTGGATGATGTGAGCTTCACGATTAAAAAAGGCGAGACCCTGGGCCTGGTGGGCGAATCGGGCTGCGGGAAGACGACCGTGGGACGTACCATGCTGCGCCTGACCGACCCCACCGCCGGCTCGGTCCGGTTTGACGGTACGGATGTGTTTAAGCTGGAGGG
>DAOUGY010000016.1:0-3478 GCA_034428975.1 Anaerolineaceae bacterium
CGAATTTCGGAGCTAATAACGACGTATGTCTTCACCATGTGCCTGTTCCTTTCGTTAGAATTTGATTAACAAGAGTAGTTTAGCATAATTCTGACACGCATGTCAAGATTTCAAATCTTAAAAAATCTAAGGTTTCAGTGCAGAATGTTCGCTCAAACAGGCCATTTTCCATCGCCGCATTTTTATCCACCACGGGTCGTTTTTCGATATAATAACCCGTGATGGAAACCCTGCAAAAAGACATCCTCGATTTCCTCGGCCTGCGCCTGACGCCCCGACAGATGGCGGCCTTCAACGTATATGAGCAGGAATTGCTGGACTGGAATTCCCGCTTCAACCTCACCGCCATCCGCGACGTGGAAGGCATCCGCCGCAAGCATTTCATGGATTCGCTTTCGTGCGTCCTGGCCTGGCGCGATGCCCCGCCCGCGCGCCTGATCGACATTGGCACCGGCGCGGGCTTCCCGGGCATTCCCCTCAAGATCCTCATGCCGTCTCTGCAGCTCACCCTGGTCGAATCGGTCGGCAAGAAAGCCGATTTCTGCCGCCACATGGTCTCCACCCTCAGCCTGGAGCACGTGGATGTGGTGCAGGCGCGCGCCGAAGATCTCGGACAGGATTCCGCCTACCGTGAGCGTTACGACTGGGCTGTGGCGCGCGCCGTGGCGGCCTTGCCGGTTCTCTCCGAGTATTTGCTGCCGCTGGTGCGCGTGGGGGGCGCCGTGCTGGCCCAAAAAGGGGAAAGCGGCCCCGCTGAAGTGAACAGCGCCGCCAATGCCATTCGCCTGTTGGGTGGCAAATTGCGCCAACTTCACACCATCACCCTGCCGGGCGTGGCCGACGAGCGCTACCTGATCGTGCTGGACAAAATCGCCGCAACACCACCGCGCTATCCGCGCCGCGCCGGTGTGCCGGCCAAAACCCCCCTGAATTAAACACATCGGAGCGCCGCGCGGCGCTCCGATGTTTCTCACAGCACAGGCTTACTGAGCCTGAGGCATCTCAAATTCGGCCACTTTGTCGCCGTTGACAGACAGCGTATACCGTCCGGGGTCCACCTTCACTGGCACGCTGACGTCAAAGGGCGCCAGCACCTGGGCGCACATCACGTCCGGCCGCACCAGCGAATACACTTCCACCTCAATTTTGCCCTCGGCGTCCGCCGGGTTGATTTTCACGCGCAGCGTGTGACACGGCGTGGGCGTGTTGCCGGTCAGATGCAGCATAAACTGCGGCGGGAAGCTCTCCAGGGTCAGCATCTCTTTGCTGTCCAGAAATACCGGTCCGCGTGTCAGGGCGTCGTCGCCGGGTTTGGGGTCGGTCGCCAGATCGGCGGGAGCGGTCGGTTGCGGCGTGCTGCCGTCGGGCGGGCTGGTCACCACCGGCACCTCGCCCGGTCCTTCACTTCCCACCGGCCGGTTGGGGTCTTCCACAGGTAAATCCTGCGCAGCACAGCCCGCCGAGCCAATCATCAGGACAAATATCATCGCGGCAAAAAGAAACATTCGCATCGTCTCCTCTCCTTTTCTCCTCTGTCCATAAGACGCTCTGCCCACGTTCCGGGTTCCCATCCAATGCACAGCGGGGCGGAAAATCCGCCCCGCTGAAGAACTGGTATGCAGTACCGGCATCAGGCCGGGTGTTCCGCCGTTTCTTCCTGGCGGCGGAAGGTGATCTTCTGCGCATCAGCGTCCAGATCGGCCAGCACCATGTCGCCGCTCTTGAACTCGCCCGAAAGTAGACTGATCGACAGCGGGCTTTCAACATGCTTCTGCAACGCCCGGCGCAGCGGACGCGCGCCAAAGGCTTCATCGTAACCAGCTTTGGCCAGCCACTCGCGTGCCGCATCGCTCAGTTGCACGTTCAACCCATGCTCTTCCAACCGCTGGCTGACTTCTTTCATCTGCAGGTCGACAATGCTGTACATCTGCTCCAGCGTCAGCGGCGAGAAGGTGATGATCTCGTCAATGCGGTTGAGGAACTCGGGCCGGAAGGTGCCCTTGAGCGCCTTTTCAATCTTGTCGTGCGCCTGGCGGTCTTCATCGGTCGAGCCGGCGGTCTGCAGGAAGCCCAGCGATCCGGCGCGGCGCACAAATTCGGTGCCCAGGTTGCTGGTCATGATCAGCACCGTGTTGCGGAAGTCCACCACCTGCCCCTGACCGTCCGTCAGGCGACCGTCGTCCAAGATTTGCAGCAGCGCGTTCCACACTTCGGGGTGCGCCTTTTCAATTTCGTCAAACAGCACCACGCGGTACGGACGGCGGCGCACGGCTTCGGTAAGCTGACCACCTTCCTCATACCCCACATAGCCGGGCGGCGCGCCAAACAGGCGCGAGGCGGTGTGTTGCTCGCGGTATTCACTCATATCCAGCCGCACCAGCGCGTCTTCGTCGCCGAACATGAACTCGGCCAACGCTTTGGCCAGCTCGGTCTTGCCCACACCCGACGGGCCGATAAAGATGAACGAGCCGATCGGCCGGCGCGGGTCTTTCAACCCGGAGCGCGCGCGGCGAATGGCATCCGCGATAGCGTGAATGGCCTCTTCCTGCCCGATAATGCGCTCATGCAGGCGATCTTCCATGGTCAGCAGGCGTTCGGCCTCGGTTTCCATCATCTGGCTGACCGGAATGCCCGTCCACTGTGCCACCACCGCGGCGATGTCGTTCACATCCACCACCTCGTCCAGCTTGTGTTCCACTTCCCACTTATCGCGTTTTTCGTTGAACTCGGTTTCCAGGCGCAGGCGCTCGGCCTTCTTGCGCGCGGCGCGTTCGTAATCGCGCTCCACGCCGGCCTGCTCTTCTTCCGCGGCCAATCGGTCCAGCTCGGTTTTCATCGTCTTCAGGTCGGGCGGCAGCGAATACAGCGCCACGCGCAGCTTGGCGGCAGCCTCGTCCATCAGGTCAATCGCTTTGTCGGGCAGGCGCCGGTCGGTGACGTAACGCGACGACAGCCGCGCCGCCGCCACCAGGGCGTCGTCGGAGAAGCGCACTTTGTGATGCGCCTCATAACGGTCGCGCAGCCCGCGCAGCATCTGAATGGTGTCGTCCACGTTGGGTTCATCCACGTATACCGGGGCAAAGCGCCGTTCCAGCGCCTGATCTTTTTCAATAAATTTGTGATACTCATCCAGCGTCGTCGCGCCGATGCATTGCAGTTCGCCGCGCGCCAGGGCCGGTTTCAGCATGTTGGACGCGTCCATCGCGCCCTGGGCCGCTCCTGCGCCCACCACCGTGTGCAGTTCGTCGATGAAGAGGATGATCTCCCCTTCCGAGCGCTGTACTTCTTCAATGGCGGCCTTCAGGCGCTCCTCAAATTCGCCGCGGAAACGCGAACCCGCGATCATCGCGCTCAAGTCCAGCGCAACCACCTTCTTGCCCATCAAAATTTCCGGCACGTCGTTGCTGGCGATCTTTTGGGCCAGCCCTTCGACAATCGCCGTCTTGCCCACGCCGGCCTCGCCAATCAGCACCGGGTT
>DAOUGY010000017.1:0-13071 GCA_034428975.1 Anaerolineaceae bacterium
TTCCAAACCGGCGGCTGTGACCGCCTGGGCCAGCCCGAGGATTTCGAAGGGGCTGACGCCCTGCTGCAAGCGCGGCAGGATGGCTTCTTCACGCTGCATCCGTCCGCGGCCCAATTCCAACGCGGCGGCGCGCTGCGCCGTGGGGATCACCACAATGCCGTCGTCATCCGCCAGGATCCAATCACCGGGGTGGATCGTCACACCGCCGCACACCACCGGCACATTCAGGCTGCCCGGCCCCTTGCGCGTGCTGCCGCACGGGCTGACGGCGCGCGCCCACACCGGAAAGGCGCTCTCGCGAATATAGGCCGTATCGCGGACATACCCGTCCACAATCGCGCCGGCCGCGCCGCGCGCCTGTGCCACCACCGACACCATCTTGCCCCACAGCGCGCTGGGGTTCTCCCCCTCGCTCGCCAGCACCAGAACATCCCCCGGGCGGCACATTTCCACGGCGTAGTGCAGCATCAACGTGTCGCCGGGCACATTCAGCGCGGTGACCGCCGGGCCAAGGATGCGCGCGCCGGGCCAGATCGGGCGCAGCGCCAGATCCAGCAAAGAGCCGGCCGGCAACCCGTCGATCACATCCGCCACGCCGAGTCCGTCAAAGAGGCGCAGATCGTCCGCCGAAGGCCGCGGAATATCGCGGTAAATCCGGTACGGAGCAATGCTGCGGCGGACTCCCAGGTTTTCTGGTGTCATGAAACCTCCCTTTGAGGTATGTATTTAGACTTCGTTCAAGACCGTCAAAGTATGGCGCGAAGTCTATTTACGGATTCCGCTTTCGGAGAATGTAGAAACTCAAAGGACTGCACATGCCCCGGCGCCCAATCGACTACTTTTTCAGAGCCCGAGGCATAGATCAGTACATCGATTTGTTTCAACATCTCCTTAATGCGGTCGGTCTGGGTAATCGTGACAGTAAGAGGGGGATCTATGTTCAAACCATAGGATTCAAGCTCGTTCACCATGGTTTGTACATATTCGGGAAGAGTGGAGACGATGCCCACGCGCTGTTCGGGGCGAATGGCCGACAGGCGCTGAATGGTGGCCGGCGCCAGCTCGTACGCCACGGCAATCACGCGGCAGTAATCCGGCTCAAGCAGCGCGCGGGTCTCCTGCAGGCGCGCCGGAATGGTGACCACCAGGCTGGCTTTGCGCAGCAAGTCTTTGTAGGCGTCAAAGTTTTGGGTCAGCTCGGAAATCGTCAACGGCTGCACCTCAACATTAAGGTCTTTGAGCATGTCGGCGATATCCTGCGCATAAAAACTGGTGGAGCGGGCAAAATTACTGACCACCAGGATGAGCTTCTTGTCTTCTTTGACCTGCTTTTCATCCAGCACGGTCAAAAAGGCATCTTTGATCTCATCCATCGAGTAACCCATCAGCTCGGCGCGTTTGATGGCGTTCTCCAGAATGCGGTGCAGGCTGGACTGGGCCGCGTTGAGCTGGTTCTTTTGGTGGTCGAGGCCCATCTCGTTGACGAACACGCCCAGGTAGGGTTTGGTGGTGAGCAGCCCTTCCATCGTCAGATCGCGGTACACCTTGGAAATTGTTACCGGCGATACTTTAAGAATCTGCGCCAATTCCCGAATGGAAGGCAGAATATCCCCGCCCTGCAGCGAGCCAAAGGAAATGGCGTAGATGATCTGACCCTTAATCTGCTCGGTAATCGATACCGGTAAATTGCGGTCAATCTTCCATTCCAGTTTGGGCGTGTCTTTTTCCATAAGGGGTGATTGGTACAAGAACGTCTCCTGATCCGGGGTATCCGGTGGGTACGACTGCACTACGATGAAATGGATCAATAATGGGGAATGTGTGCTCTACTGTAACATAGCACTGTTACAGAATAACAGATAAAAATGGCCAAGTCAACTGTTTTTTAAAAAACTTTTCCGTAACGGAAAATATTCCGGCGTACGAGGCCGCAAAATCCCCGCCGGGCGCGGCGGTGATTGCGGCGTTTTCCGGTATAATTCAACCATCACCCCACGGGAGGCCGGCATGTTGTTGAACATTTCCATTCGTTATTGCGCCGTCTGACACTATACCGATCGGGCCACCAGTCTGGCGGTCGAACTTCTGCGGCAGTATGAACCCGAAATTGAAACCGTGACGCTCATCCCGTCGGAAGGCGGATGCTTTGAGGTCACCGTCAATGGCACGCTGATCTATTCCAAACTGGCCACCGGGCGTCACGCCGACCCGGCGGAGATCCTCAAACTGGTGAAAAAATCTCTTCTGGAAGGTAAACGATGAGTCCGAAAAAAGGCCGTGTTTTTTCCGGCGCGCGTCCCACCGGGCGTCAGCACCTTGGCAATTACCTGGGCGCCATCAAGAATTATGTGGCCCTGCAGGAAGACTATGAAAGCATTTACTGTATTGTGGACCTGCACGCCCTGACCACGCTGGAAACAACGCGCGATCTGGCGCAAAACACGTATGAAATGGCCCTCGACTGGCTGGCGGCCGGTATTCGTCCGCAGGATTCGATCATGTTCGTCCAGTCGCACGTACGTCAGGTGACCGAGCTGCACACCCTGCTCTCCATGGTCACGCCGCTGGGTAAGCTGACCGACCTGCCGACCTTCAAGGAGAAGGTGCGCGAGAATCCCAACAACGTCAACTACGGCCTGGTGGGCTACCCGGTGCTGATGGCTGCCGATATTGTGCTGTACAAGGCCGACCTGGTGCCGGTGGGTGTGGACCAGGCGCCGCACATTGAGTTTACGCGCGAGACGGTGCGCTCGTTCAATTACCGCTTCAACACCACCGCGCTGGTCGAGCCGCAGATGAAGATCACCGAGGTGCCCAAGGTGCTGGGCATCGACGGGCAGCAGAAGATGGGCAAGAGCCTGAACAACCACATCGAGCTGGCTGCCACCCCGGAAGAGACCACTCAGCGCGTGATGTCGATGGTCACCGACCCGCAGCGCATGCGCCGCAGCGATCCGGGCAACCCGGACGTGTGCAACGTGTTCACCTTCCACAAAACTTTCTCCAGCAAGGAAGAAGTCGAAAACATCAATGTGGAATGCCGCCGGGCGGGCATCGGCTGCGTGGATTGCAAGCGCCTGCTGGCCAAAAACCTGAACAGCCACCTGGAGCCGTTCCGCGCGCGCCGCGCCGAGTTTGATCGTTCCCCCGACGCGGTGTGGGACATCCTGCACGACGGCGCCAAGCGCGCCAGCGCCATCGCAGAGCAGACGATGGTTGAAGTGCGCGAGGCGATCGGCTTCGCCAAATAGGGCGCAGAACGAACCGCTGAATCACGGAGAACTCCGAGAAGAAACAAAACAGATCCCGACGCCGCAAACGGCGTCGGGATTTTATTGAATCAAGCCGTCGTCCCCGGCGGCGAAGAATTTAACCACAGATACCACGGATGAAAAGCCAACAGGTTTTTCAGAATCATCCGTGGCCACCCTCTTCATCCGTGGATGATGCTCGTTCCGCAGGTGAGAACTGCGCCAGCAGCGCCGCCGCCAGAATCAACCCCGCGCCCAGCATCTGCACCGGCGTGTACTGCTCCGCCAGGAACAACCAGCCAAACAACCCGGCAAACACTGATTCCAGGCTGAGCAATATCGCCGCATCGGTCGGCGGCGCGTGGCGCTGACCTACGGCCTGCAAGGTGTACCCGATCGTCACCGGGAAGACCGCCCCATACAGCACTGTCCAGAACACACCCGGCAGGCGCGCCAGCGTATTCACCTCAAACGCCAGCCCTACCAGCAGGTTGAGCACCCCGCACACAAAGAATTGCCCGATGGAAAAATGCGTCGGATCGACGCGCTGCACCACCCAACCGACCAGCAGCACATGCGCCGCCCACAAAAAAGCCCCGGCGATCTCCAGCGCGTCCCCACCGGACAGGCGCAAGGCGCCCGCCCCGCTGAGCAAAAATGCGCCCACCACCGCCATCCCGGCGGCCAGCCACACGCGCCAACCCTGGCGCCTGCCAAACAACAGCAACAGATAGAGCGGGACGATGATCACATACAGCGTGGTGAGAAAACCGGCGTTGCCTGCCGTGGTGGTCTTAAGGCCCACCTGCTGCAGCGCCGCCGCGCCGAACAGCAGCAGCCCGGCCAGCGCCGTCCACGGCAGCATGCGCCGATCGATGCGCAGGCGAAACCGCACCAGCGCCAGCAGCAGCAGCGACCCGAGCAGGAAGCGCCCACCATTGAAGATGAACGCCCCCAGCGCCTGCCCCGCGACGCGCTGCGCCACAAAGCCGCTGCCCCATACAGCCGCCACAAACAGCAAAATCAAATCGGATTGCACCCGCTGGCGCGAAGACGATGTGCCCATAACGCCCCGAGTGTAAACGGCGCGCGTCAATCCGTCAAGCGCGCTTTCCGGTATAATCAGGCCAGCACACACCCCGGAGGACCTATGCGAGCTGTCATCCAACGCGTCAGCCACGGCAAAGTCAGCGTGGACGGCGCCGTCGTCGCCGAAATCGGCGCCGGTTACGTCATTCTGCTGGGCGTCGGCCCCACCGACACCGAAGACAACGCGCGCGCCCTGGCGCGCAAAATCGCCATGCTACGCGTCATTGAAGACGAGCAGGGCAAAATGAATCTCTCCCTGCTCGATACCGGCGGGCAGGCCATCGTCGTTTCACAGTTCACCCTATACGCCGACACGCGCAAAGGCCACCGGCCTTCGTTCATCAACGCCGCCGCGCCCGATATGGCCAGCCCGCTGGTCGACCGCTTTGTCGAGCTGCTGCGCGAACAGGGCGTGCCCACCGGGCAAGGCGTGTTTGGCGCGCACATGGTGGTGGAAATCGTCAACGACGGCCCGGTGACCATCTGGCTGGACGACGAAGCCCCGCGAGGCGCGGTATGAACGAAGCCGAAACGATTGCCCGCGCATCGGTCCCGGGCACGCGCGACAGCCTGGCTGCCGATTTGCGCGCGTTGGGCGTGCAGCCCGGCATGTGCCTGTTGTTGCACTCCTCGCTTTCCGCGCTGGGCTGGGTGAGCGGCGGCCCGGTGGCGGTGGTTCAGGCGTTGATGGACGTGCTCACCCCGCGCGGCACGCTGGTCACCCCGGCTTTCAGCGGCGATTTGAGCGACCCCGGTCTGTGGATTGCCCCGCCGGTGCCGCCAGACTGGGTACCGGTGGTGCGTGCCAGCATGCCCGCCTACGATCCGCGCGTCACCCCCACCCGCCAGATGGGGCGCATCGTCGAAACCTTCCGCCGCTTCCCCGGCGTCATCCGCTCGGCGCACCCCTCATCCTCGTTCGCCGCCTGGGGTCGCCATGCCCGCCGCATCACGCGGAATCACGCACTGGAATTTGCCCTGGGCGAGGCCTCGCCGCTGGCGCGCCTTTACGACCTGGACGGTCACGTGCTGCTGCTGGGCGTCTCCTACGGCAACAACACCTCGTTCCACCTGGCCGAAGCGCGCTGCGCCCGCCCGCCGGTGGTGACGCAGGGCGCGCCGGTGATGGAAAACGGCGAACGCATCTGGAAGGAATATCGCGATTTCGATTACGACGACGACGATTTTCCCCAAATCGGCGCGGACTTTGAAGCGACCGGCGCGGTGCGCGTGGCCCGGGTGGCCTGCGCCGAAGCGCGTCTGTTTGCCCAGCGCCCGGCGGTGGATTTCGCGCTGGCGTGGATGCGCGCCAAAAGCACGGCGGCATAGCTCGGATCGAACAAAAAACGGGAAGACCGCAATAACGGCCTTCCCGTTTTCAAATCCACCTTTCACCGGCGCTTATGGGCAGCCGGTTTTGCTTTCCGAGGCAAAGTACTGATCCCAGTGATAACCGTCAAAGGCCCAGGCTTCGCTGGCGGTGTAGGCATAGCGGCTGTCTTTATCGCGCCACTCGAGGATCCATTTTTCGGTGTAACCGCGGGAGCGGTCCAGATCGGTCAATTTGCATTTTTCTTTGCGCAAAATCTCCACCTCATCGGCCGTGCCGCTGAATGCATTGGCGTTGAGCGCGATGTCTTCCTGCGTCGGACCGCGGCTGAACCCACCGCCGCCGACCGCATTGAGGATCAGCACCACCGCCACCACGGCGACCACCAGCAGCCCGCCGATGACCAGCCAGCGCACGGGATGGCTCGCGCGCCGCGCGGGTGCGTAAGGCGCGTAACCGGCGGGAATGGTCCCCGGCGGCGGCACGTTGGTGGGGGGTGGAGCATAGGGCAATGGTGTGGGCACTGGAGCGCCGACGCGCGTACCGCAGGTGCCACAAAAAGCGATGTTGGGCGGCAGAGCGGCGCCGCAAGACGTGCAGAAACGGGGCGCCGGGGCGCTCGGAAGTTCGGTCATGGATGCAGTCCTCGATGCTAAAGGATGTTGTGAAGATTATTCGGCGCTTTGAGCGGGCACGCCTTCCGTGCCGCACTGCTCGCAGAAGCGCACGGCTACCGGCGCGCCGCACTTGGGGCACACCAGGTTGCCGGCAGTGGCCGGGGCGGGCGTGACTGGCGCGGGAGGAGCATAGGCGGGCGGCGGCGGCGGGTATCCCTGCGGCGCATATCCGGGCGGCGGCGTGGGCACGCGCGGAGCCGTCACCGGCGGCGTTTCGGCTTTGATGGCCTCAATTTCGCGATAGGCGGCGTTCAGTTGGTCGCCCAGATAATAGACGGCCGCCAGAGCGTCTTTGACCGTCTCCATGCTCAGGTTGTTCTGCGCCGCTAAACTGAGCACCAGATCCGCCAGGCGCAGCTTTTCCACCTGAATTTGGTCTTCAATGCCGCGCGCCTTGGTCTGCGCGCCGTTCAGGCGAAACTGCTGATCCACTTTCCACGAAGCCGTGTTGGCGGCTTGCGACAATCGATCCGATAGGCTGGGCATAAGATTGTCCTTTCCATGAGGGGGTTTAAAAATGCCGGCCTGCGCGCCCGGCAAAGCATCCTGCCGATTTTTCAATTATAGTCCCTTGGGAGCATCCGGCAAGCCCATTTTTACAGCCAGAGCAGCGCATCCACCTGGACCGCCCAGGCTCCCGCGCGCAGCAGCGCCTCGCCATCGGCCGGGGAAAACACGCCGCACCCGGCAATCACCGGCAGGCCCAGTCCCGTCGCGCTGCGCACCGCGCGCAATGCCTGCGGCAGCAGCGCCGGGCCGTGCAGCCGACCGGAAACCGGCGCTCCACCCGCCATCAACGTGCCGCGCGGCGCCGAAATGGTCACCGCGCTGACTCCCGCGCTGATCATGCGTCCCCACCAGTGCTGCGAATTGTCGAGCGGCAGGCTGACCACCAGCGGCAGTTCGCCCACCCCCGCCGCGATCATCTCCAGCATTTCGCCCGGTGAGGCGTGCGGCGGCAGGCTTAATTCCACCGCGGCCACGTTCTCGCAGCCTTCCAGCTCGCGCACCATCTGATCGATATCCGCCGGCGAACTGCCCAGCACGTGCACCCATACCGGCACATCGGCCTGCGCCCAGCGGCTGCGGCAGGCGGGCAACGCTTCGCGGAAGCCCGGATTGGGCCAGCCGGTGTGCAGCAAAAACCCGCCGGGGTAGGGAATCAGCGTGCGCGCTTCGGCCGGGCGGCGCGGACGCAGGCTGATCGGATGGGTGACAAACGCGCCCTGCGCCGGCTCCAACGGCCAGCGCGCCGGCGGAGCGTAGCCCAGGCTGCCCGCGGCGTTCATCCACGGCGACGCCAGGTAGAGGTCCCACCCCGATTTGGGCATCCACTCATCCACAGGCACCCTCACAACAACAGATTCAAATCGAACACCGGGCCGTCGCTGCAGGCGCGCCGCCAGCCGCGCGATGTGGTCAGCGCGCACACGCCGCATTCGGCCGTTCCACCGCAGGCCAGCGGGGTGAGCACCAGCACCTGCGCGGCGCAGGCCCGCAGGCGGGCGGCATCCACGCTCAGGTGCGCCGGTAGATTCGCGTCCAACAGCGCCGCCGGAGCCTGCAAGCCGACAAAATCCGCCCAGGCCCACAGCTCGGGCATTGAATCGGGCGGCAGCACTTCCACCGCCTGGGGCAAATGCTCCGGCACCCCATCGCTGACCAGCACCACTTCGGCGCCCTGTCCCAGCGCCAGACGCGCCAGCGGCAGCAGCCGTTCGGGCGGGCTGTCCAGCGCGCACAGGCCCACGCGCCGCGCCAGGGGCGGCAGGTGAAAACCGCTGCCCAGCGGTCCGCGCGCGCGCAGGGTCATACCGGCGCTCCAGGCGGCGGGCAGCGGCGCGGAAATATCCAACGTGGTATCCGTGTGCGCCACGGCGAACAGCGCGGTGGGCAGAATATCGCCGGCATCCGGCGCGGACGCCAGCAGGTACTGCCCCGGAGCGGGGCGCACGGACGCCGGACAGGTGATTCGCCCGCCCAGCCCGCCCGCTTCCAGGCGCAGTTCCAGCAATTCGCAGGTAAACTCGGCCATAACAATAGTATCGTATCATAATTTTTGTGAAGCGGTTGGAACCATAGAGACACAGAGTTCACAGGGAAGAGGTTGGGAGAGAAAATCCCGGATGCGCGCCAGGGATAACACAAATGAACACAGATCGGAAGAAAGTGGATAGTCTCTCTGCGCCTCCGCACCCCAGCGGTGAATTGGCTCTTTCTGCCCACTTTCTTCTCTTCGCCGCCCGCTATCCGTTATAATATTCCCCATGCGCCATCCACTTTCTGGAAAACAAATCCGCCTGACCAGACTGTCCAACTGCGCCGGCTGAGCGTCCAAGCTAAGCGCGGAAGCGCTGGCGCACGTGCTGCGCCCGATAGCCGACACCTTCCGTTCCAGTGACACCCCCGACCTGCTGGTCGGCATGGATTCACCGGACGATGCCGCCATCTGGCGGCTGGATGATCAGCGCGCCCTGGTGCTCACCACCGACTTCTTCACCCCGGTGGTGGACGACCCCTACGACTACGGCGCCATCTCGGCGGCCAACAGCCTGTCGGACGTGTACGCCATGGGCGGCACGCCCTTTTTGGCGCTGAACGTCGCCGCCCTGCCGCCCGACCTGCCGCCCGAAATTCTGACCGAGATCATGCGCGGCGCAGCGGATAAAGTGCGCGAAGCCGGCGCCGTCATTGCCGGTGGGCACACCGTGCAGGACAAAGAGCCCAAGTTCGGGCTGGTGGTGGCCGGGTTTGTCGACCCCGCCCGCGCACTGACCAAAGCCGGCGCGCGCGCCGGCGACCGACTGGTGCTTAGCAAACCGCTCGGCTTCGGCGTAACGACCACCGCGCTCAAACGCGGAGAAGCCGCCGACGAGGATGTGGCCGAGGTGACCGGCTGGATGAAACGCCTCAACCGCGAGGCCGGCCAACTGGCGCTGGAATTTGGCCTGCGCTCCGGCACCGACATCACCGGGTACAGCCTGATGGGCCACGGCCTGGAAGTGGCCGAGGCCAGCGGCGTCGGTTTTGCAATCGACTATGCGAAGCTTCCGTTCGTCACCTGCGCGCGTAAATACGCCGAAGCCTGGACCTTCCCCGGCGGCGCGTTTGACAACCAGCTCTACTACGGCGATCGCGTTCACATCCGGCCGCCCCTCGACGACGCCGCGCGCATGCTGCTCTTCGACCCGCAAACCAGCGGCGGCTTGCTGCTGGCCGTGCCGCCCGAAAAACTGCCCGCGCTGCAAGCCCGCGCCGCCGAGCTGCGGCAACCGCTGTGGGAAATCGGCGAAGTGATCGCCGGCTCCGGCATCGAAATTCGATAACCCCGCCCCGGCCGGTTGCTGGACAGTCGCAGCGCCGGCCGGTATTCTGTCATCGCACGGACAACATTCACATGAGCGATTCCCTGGAGTTCAACTCAAAACGCTGGCCGGTGTTCGGCCGCACCGGCATGGTGGCCACCTCGCAACCGCTGGCCACCGCCGCCGGCCTGAAAGCGCTTCAGCAAGGCGGAAGCGCCGCCGATGCCGCCATTGCCGCCGCCGCCGCGCTCAACGTCACCGAGCCGACCTCCACCGGCCTGGGCGGCGACGCTTTTGCGCTGTATTACGACGCGCGCACTCGTCAGGTGAGCGCGCTCAACGGCTCCGGCCGCGCCCCCGCCGCGCTCAGCCTGGAGCGCCTGCAGCGCGAAGGCCTGGGCGATGCCCTGCCACCCGCCCACCCCTACACCGTCACCGTGCCGGGGGCCTGCGCCGCCTGGTGCGACCTGCTGGAACGCTTCGGCCGCCTGCCGCTGGGCGACGTGCTCGCCCCGGCCATCGAGCTGGCCGAAGGCGGCTTCCCCGTCGCTGCGGTCACCAGTTATTTCTGGCAGCGCGGCGCGCAGGGCCAACTGGCGCGCGCGCTGAACGGCGCGGAACTGACCCTCCACGGTCGCGGGCCGCAGCCGGGCGAGATCTTCCGCAACCCCGGCCTGGCGCGCACACTCCGGACCATCGCTGCAGGCGGCAAGGATGCCTATTACCGCGGCCCGATCGGCGCGGCGGTGGCGGCCGTGGTTCAGCAGGCCGGCGGCTGCCTGAGCGAAGCCGACCTGGCGGCGCACACCTCCACCTGGGAAAACGCCATCGCCACCACCTACCGCGGGTTGCGCTTCTGGGAATGCCCGCCCAACGGGCAGGGTTTGGCCGCGCTGCTGGCCCTTAACATCCTCGAAGGCTTCGACCTGACCGAATTCCCGGCCGGCTCGGCGGCACGCCTGCACCTGTTGGTGGAAGCCATGCGCCTGGCCTTTGCCGACGCGCGCCAGTTTGTGGCCGACCCGGCCTTTGTTCCCGCCCCCCTGGACGCGCTGCTGAGCAAGGAGTACGCCGCCGCCCGGCGCGCGCGGATTGACTTGACGCGCGCCCTGCCCGAGGTACACGGCGGCACGCCCGCCGCCTCCAGCGGCACGGTATACCTGAGCGTGGTGGACGGCGAAGGCAATGCCTGTTCGTTCATCAACAGCAACTACATGGGCTTCGGCACCGGCATCGTGCCCGCCGGCTGGGGCTTCAGCCTGCAAAACCGGGGACACAACTTCTCGCTGCAGGCCGGTCACCCCAATGCGCTGCAGCCGGGCAAACGCCCCTACCACACCATCATCCCGGCCATGGCCACCCACGCTGACAACGGCGCGCTCTACGCCAGTTTTGGCGTGATGGGCGGATTCATGCAGCCGCAGGGCCACATGCAGGTGGCGGTGGGCCTGGTGGACGACGGCCTCGACCCACAGTCCGCGCTTGACCGCCCGCGCTTCTGCATCGAACCCGACGACACGCACGGCGACTGCGCCGTGGAAGCGGGCACCCCGGACGATGTGCTCACCGCGATGAGCGCCATGGGCCACCCCGTGCGCGTGGTGAGCGGCATGGGCCGCGCCCTGTTTGGCCGCGGGCAGATCATCCGCCGCGACCGCGAATCCGGCGTGCTATGTGGCGGGTCCGACCCGCGCGCCGACGGCTGCGCCATGAGCCTGGGATAAATCTTCGACCTTCCGAAAGCCTGCCTGCATGTTCAATCGCCTCAAATTCGCCGCCGCTCAATACCCGCGCCAGTTCTGGCTGCTCTTCTGGGGCATGCTGATCAGCACCATCGGCACCAGCATGGTCTGGCCGTTTCTGATGATCTACGTCAGCGGCAAACTCAACCTGCCGCTGGCCACCGCCGCCAGCCTGATGACGGTCAACGCCGCCACCGGCATCGTTGTCTCGTTTCTCGCCGGTTCCATCGCCGACCGCGTGGGGCGCAAGGGCGTGATGGTCGTCAGCCTGCTGGCCAACGCCGCCTATTACCTGATGCTCAGTCAGGCCAACAGCCTGCCCGCATTCGTGGCCCTGATGGTGATGGGCGGCGCGGTCACGCCGCTGTACCGCGTGGGCGCGGATGCCATGATGGCCGACATCATCCCGGCCGAACAGCGCGCCGATGCGTATTCGCTGCTGCGCATGAGCAACAACCTGGGTCTTTCGGTCGGCCCGACCATCGGCGGGTTTATCGCCGCCATTTCGTACACCATCTCCTTCACCATCGGCGCCACCGGCCTGGCCATTTACGGCTTTCTGCTGCTCTTTTTTGCGCGCGAAACGCTGCCCAACATTGCCCGCGAACCGCGCCGCGAACGGCTGGGCGGGTATGATCGCGTGGTGCGTGACGGGCCGTTCATCACCTTCGTGCTCAACTTCACCCTGACGCAAATGACCGCCTCGATGATGTGGGTGCTGATGTCGGTCTACACCAAGACCAATTTCGGCATGAGCGAGAGCCAGTACGGCTGGATTCCAGCCACCAACGCCATCATGGTCGTCACCCTGCAGGTGCTGATCACCAACTTCACCAAGCGCCGCCCGCCGATCCGCATGATGGCGCTGGGCACGCTGTTCTTCGCCGTGGGCGTGGGCAGCATCGCGCTCGGCACCGGCTTTTCGGGATTCTGGCTGAGCATGGTGATCACCACCATCGGCGAGCTGATTCTGGTGCCCACCACCACCACCTACGCCGCCAATCTGGCCCCCGCCGAAATGCGCGGGCGCTATATGAGCGTCTACGGCCTGAGCTGGAACATAGCCCAGGCCACCGGGCCGGTGCTGGGCGGCTTCCTGAACGACAACATCGCCCCGCAGGCCATCTGGTGGGGCGCCGGCCTGATTGGTTTCATCAGTCTGGGCATCTTTATGATGATGGCCCGCCGCCAGCCGCCCCAACCGGCCACCGCCTGATCACCGGGCACAGGTAAACCAAAAACACGCTCCCATCTTCGGATGGGAGCGTGCTCGATTTTCAGGTAGACCGATCAGCTTGCGCTGCGTTTGAAGAGCGCCGCCACGCGCGGGGCAATGGCGTTGTAGATCGGGCAGCGGTCGTACACCGCGCTGAACATAATCACCGCGCCCAGCGCCACCAGCAGCACCTGCGGCCACGAAAACCCGCCCAGCAGCATCACCGCCAGGCCCAACGCGCCGCGCAACATGCGGTCCATCGGGCGCAGCGTCACTTTGGGCGTCTCGCCGGTTTTCAAACCCTCCAGCAGAGCTTCCAGCGCGGGTTGCGACTGCATGCCCGTGCGGCGCAGCACCTCACGCCCGCCGGAAAAGCCGATCACGGTCGGGATGCCGTACACACCCAGCGACTGAAGCACCTCGGGCGAGGCGTCGGCGTCAATTTCCATCACATCCACTTC
>DAOUGY010000018.1:0-22744 GCA_034428975.1 Anaerolineaceae bacterium
CCGGTGGCGCATGCCATTATCAAGCGGATTGATGCCAGCAAGGCACGGGCCTTGGCTGGCGTGGCTGCAGTGTTGACGCATGAAGACCTTCCGCGGGTGGTGTATTCGACGGCTGGCCAATCGGACCCGATTCCCGGGCCGTTGGATACCTTTTCACTGGACCGTAAAGTTCGATTCGTAGGCGATCGGGTGGCCTTTGTAGCGGCGGAAAGCGAAGAAATCGCCGAACAGGCTTTGAAACTTATTGATGTGGAATATGAGGAACTTCCGCTGCTGCTCGATTCGCGCGATTCGATGAAAGATGGCGCGCCGATTTTGCATGACGAACCCGAGTTTGTGAATTTCGACCATTCCGATGCGTCGAAGAACCTGGCCGCGAAGATTCGCATTGATATCGGCGATGTCGAAAAAGGATTTGCCGAAGCCGACCGCATCTTTGAGGCGGATTACGTCGTGCCCAAGGTCCAGCAGGCGCATATCGAACCACATGTTGTGGTGACCTATTGGGACGAGGACGACCGACTGGTGATCCGGACGAGCACGCAGGTGCCATTCCACCTGCGCCGAGTGCTGGCACCGGTGCTGGGGCTGCCGGTCAAGCGTATGCGTGTGATCAAGCCGCGCGTGGGCGGTGGTTTTGGCGGCAAGCAGGAAATTTTGATTGAGGATGTTGCCGCCCATCTGACGATTGCTACCCGCCGGCCGGTTCGTTTTGAATACACTCGCGAAGAAGAATTTGTCGCGGCGCGCTCACGCCATCCGATGCGGGTGCACTTGAAGACAGGCGTCAAACTGGATGGAACCATCACAGCCAATGAAATGTACGCCTTGAGCGATACCGGTGCCTACGGATGCCACGCGTTGACGGTGACTGGAAACACTGGGCACAAATCCATGGCGCTCTATGTGGGCGATGGTGAATATCGCCTGAAACCGAACATCCGGTTCTATGCCGATGTGGTGTACACCACCACTCCGCCGGCCGGTGCCTTCCGCGGATACGGCGTACCGCAGGGCTATTGGCCACTGGAACGGCATATTGAAAAAATTGCGCGCGAACTGGGTATGGATTCCATCGAGTTCCGCATGAAGAATGCCTTGCGACCGGGCGAGCTGCATCCCTTCAGCACAGCCTGGAGTGAAGGGCGCGAGCCTGTGCCGGAAATTGTGCACACGGTCGGGTTGGAAGAATGTGTCCAGCAGGGCAAAGCGGCCATTGGCTGGGATCAGAAGTATAACAACTCCGAGTGGCGGCTGGTGCCAGGTAAGCCGCACCTCCGCAAGGGCATTGGCGTGGCGACGGTGATGCAAGGAACAGCCATTCCGTATTTGGATATGGGTGGTGCCAGCATCAAAATGAACGACGACGGTTCCTTTAACCTGCTGGTGGGTGCCACCGATCTTGGAACCGGTTCCGACACGGTGTTGGGGCAGATGGCGGCTGAAGTGTTGGGCGTGCCGTTGGAGGACATCATCGTTTACTCGTCGGACACCGACTTCACTCCGTTTGACGTGGGCGCTTATGCATCGTCGACCACGTACATCTCCGGCACTGCTGCTGTGAAAGCGGCGGAAAAGGTGGCCGAACGAGTGCGGGCGCGGGCGTCAGCCATGTTAAGCAAGCAGGGTAAAGAGGTTAAAGCCGAGGACATTCGCCTGGCCGACCGGCGCGCCAGCGCCCCCGATGGACGTAGTGTGAGCATGGCGGAAATTGCCATGAATGCACTGCACCATACCGATCAAGAACAGATCATGGGCGTGGCGTCGTTTGTCTCACCGGTTTCACCTCCGCCGTTTGCGGCACAGTTCGCCGAAGTGACGGTGGATATTGAAACCGGGCAGGTGGTGGTGGATAAGTTGGTGATGGCCGTTGATTCGGGTGTGATTGTCAACCCGGTGACGGCGTCCGGTCAAATTGAAGGGGGTATGACCCAGGCATTGGGGTACGCGGTCTGCGAAGAGATGGTGTATGACGAGCATGGTCGTGCCCGCGAAAAGGACTTCCAGGATTATCACATCTTCCGGTTCAATGAAATGCCGGAATTGGAAACGATCTTCGTGGAAACCTATGAGCCTTCGCACCCATTTGGCATCAAGGCTGTGGCAGAGATCCCGCTGGATGGCGTCGCGCCTGCGGTGGGGAATGCCATTCTGGACGCATGCGGAGCGCAGGTGGATGAAAATCCGGCGACCCCGGAGCGTGTTTGGCGGGCACTGAAGCACCAATAAACCGATCTGATTTGGAGCGTGGTGTATGGCATCACCGATATATGTTGTTGGGCATGTTAACCCGGACACGGATTCGATCGCGTCGGCAATGGGCTATGCCTGGCTTTTACGCGAGCGCGACGGAGCGGAGACAATGGCTGCCCGGGCCGGTGCGATCAACATGCAGACAGCCTGGGTGCTTAAGGTTCTTGGGCTTGAAGCGCCAGCGCTGCTGGCCGATGCCTCACCACGCTTTGAATCGGTGATGCGCCGCCTGGATACGACGACGCCAGACCGGCCGTTACGGGAAGCCTGGGCGATTGCCGGCCGGACAGGTGGTATTGCTCCTGTACTGAACGAAGACGGCACGCCGTATGGTTTGGTTACCGGACGAAGCCTGTTCCGGTTTTACAATCAGCTCATTGGTCCGCGGTTTCGCCAACACGACATGAAATTGAGCGATATGCTCGAAATTCCATGTAAAGAGGCGGCGGATACCGGGGTGGCCAAAGTCCAGGCGGGGGCGCGTATCCGTGACGTACTGCCGCGCTTGCTGCGTGAAGAAGGCGATGAATTCTGGGAGTTGGATGATGCCGGGCGGTATCAGGGGATTTGCCGCCAGAAAGATTTGCTCAATCCGCCACGACTGAAGATTGTGCTTGTCGACCATAACGAAACCCAGCAGGCGGTGGCATATCTGGACGAAGCGGAATTGCTTGAGATATTGGATCATCACCGCCTGGGCAATCCCTCCACTCACATCCCCATCCGATTCACTGTCGACATTGTGGGTAGCACGAGCACGCTCGTGTCTGAACGGATTGAAGATGCCGGATTGTCTGCTCCGGCGACGTTGGCGGGTATGATGTTGGCTGGTTTGCTGTCCGATACGTTGATCTTGACCTCGCCTACCACCACACCGCGCGATAAAGAGGCGGCCGAACGTTTGGCTCGTTGGGCCATTGTGCGTGGGTCGGCGCTGGATGGCGAAACCATCCAATCCTTTGGGCAAAAGGTGGTAACCGCCGGCGCCGGCCTGGGCACGCGCCAGCCCAAGGATGTGGTCAGCGGTGATATGAAGGTCTATACCGGCGGGGGATTCCAGTTCTCCATTGTGCAGGCCGAGGTGAGCGATCTATATGAGGTCAGCGAACAGCTTGGTCCGCTGAGCAAGGCGCTGGATGAATTACGCGAACGTAAAGGGTTGGATTTCTCGATGCTGATGGTGACGGATGTGGTGCGCGGCTCAAGCCGGTTGTTAACCGCCGGTCCACCACCGGTGCTGGAAGATTTGCCTTATCCGACATTGCCGGATGGAACGCGCCTGGCTGAGGGTGTTGTTTCCAGAAAGAAGCAGTTGCTACCGGCAGTGTTGGGTTTATTGGAGCGTTAACGTATGTCGATATATAAATCGGTTGTGGACCTGGAGAAGAGCGGCCGCGCAGGCGTACTCTGTACCATTATTGATTCCCGTGGTTCCACCCCTCGGCATGAAGGCAGTAAGATGCTGGTTTATGCGGATGGATCCTTTACTGGTACAGTGGGTGGCGGCGAGATCGAAAGCCGGGTGATCAACGAGGCGTTGGATGCACTAAAAGAGGGCAAAATTCGTGTGCTCCACTACAAAATGGTGGATCCAAAAGCCGGTGACCCTGGTATCTGCGGTGGGCAAGTTGAGGTGTATTTGGAACCTATATTACCAAAACCCACGATCTTGGTTGTTGGCGCCGGCCATGTGGGCAAAGCGCTTGCCCATCTTGCCAAATGGTTGGACTATCGCGTGGTGATGTCGGATGACCGCCCGGAGTTCTGTAATCCGGAATCCAACCCGGACGCAGACGAATTTGTCGTTGCGGCGATGGCAGATATTACGAAGCAATTTGAAATTACGCCGTACACGGCGGTGGTGTTGACCACCAGGGGATCGAATGTGGATGTGGAAGGATTACCTACGCTGCTGGAATCGCCTGCCGGCTACCTGGGGGTGATTGGGTCACGGCGGCGCTGGTTGACAACGACGAAGGGTTTGTTGGACAAAGGAATACCGGCGGCCACCCTGGAAAGGGTGCATTCTCCCATCGGGTTGGAATTGCAGGCCGAAACACCCGAGGAGATAGCTGTTAGCATTATGGCGGAGATCATGGCGGTGCGGAATGGCGCAACTGCAAAAATTATGAAAGAAGGATGACCGGAGGCTGTATGTGGCAGGATTACATTAATGCGAGCTCAATTGAGGATGTGCTACCCGTTTTAGCTTCCAAGAAAGAGAAAGCCCGGGTGGTTGCGGGGGCAACCGATTTAATTCTTGAGATGGAGCGCGGTGTGCGGAAAGGGGTCGAAACCCTGGTGGATATCACGCGTATCCCCGGGCTGGACAAAATTCGGTTGGATGAGAATAACCGCATTCATATCGGCCCGCTGGTTACGCACAATCATTGCGTGGCCTCCAAATTAATCCGCGAATATGCTTTCCCGCTGGCGCGTGCGAGCTGGGAAGTGGGCTCTCCGCAGATCCGCAATCGCGGTACAGTGGCGGGCAACGTGATCACGGCCTCTCCGGCGAACGATACCATCAGCCCGCTGATGGCTTTGGATGCGGTGGTTGTACTGCAATCCACACGAGGTATTCGCGAAGTCCGCCTGGCTGAGTTTTACACAGGCGTGCGCCGCAATGGGATGCAAGCGGATGAAATGCTTGTAGATATTCACTTCCCGGCTCTGCAAGATGGTGAAATTGGGACATTCTCCAAGTTTGCCTTGCGACGAGCGCAGGCCATTTCTCTATTGAACGCCACTGTTATTGTCAAAATGACGAATGATATTGTGGAAGTTGCCAAAATAACATTGGGCGCTGTTGCGCCTGTAATCATCCATGCAGTGCTGGCGGAAGAGTACCTGATCGGTAAGACGTTGAACAAGGAAGTGATCGAACATGCCGCCGGTTTGGCGATGCAGGCTTCGCGGCCCATCAATGACGTGCGTGGGTCGGCGGGGTATCGCCGCGCCATGGTGAAAGTGATTGTGAGGCGCGCTCTGCAATCTTTGATGGATGGCAGCTATTGTTCCGAAATTCCAGAAGAACCGATCATGCTATGGGGTGACCATGCGCCTAAAATGTCCGAATTGCCAGGAACATTGGCATCCGCCCATGCTCCGATTCGGACTCGGATTAATGGTAAAGAATTCGAGTTTACCAGTGGGCACGAAAAGACGTTGCTCCGATTGCTTCGTGAAGAAGCCGGAATGACCGGTACAAAGGAAGGCTGCGGCGAAGGCGAGTGCGGCGCCTGTACCGTTTACCTGGACGGTGTGGCGGTGATGGGTTGCATGGTGCCGGCTCCCCGCGCGCACCTGGCGGAGATCACAACCGTGGAAGGTCTGCGTGTGGGGGAAGAATTGCACCCGGTGCAAACCGCATTTGTTGAAGAAGGAGCGGTGCAATGTGGCTATTGCACTCCCGGCTTCTTGATGTCGGCGGTCAAGCTGTTGCAGGAAAAGCCGAACCCCGATCGCAATCAAATCAGCCAGGCGATCACCGGAAATCTGTGCCGCTGCACGGGGTACTATAAGATCATTACGGCCATTGAAAAGGCCGCCAATAAGATGACCTAGATTCGACCTGGGGAGGTGAGGCTATGGGAAAGTACCAGACATCATACCGACGAATGGATGAACAAGAAACCAAGCGCAAAGGTATCCATCCCATTTGGCGTGGAGTGGGTTTTGTGATGATCGTACTCATTCCGTTCATGGGATATGCCGGGGCTATGGTGCTCTTGGACCTGAACAAGCAATATCACTGGTACGCCATCCCACGGGATCTTCTGGCAATCGGTCAGGTCGACCCTCTCCTGTATGTAAAAATTGGCCTATCTGTTTTGGTCTCATTGGTTTTTTACGCGATTTTGACGTTGATCACGTTCATCATCAATCGCACATTCGCGCCATCGCCTTATGGACCCTATGACGTAGCACCCAATGAAGTTTATCGGCGGCCCAAACGACGCCGCTAGCATCGAACCAAATATTACATGCGGAGGACGGTATGACGTATATTGGGCAATCCATTCAACGCCTCGACGCTGTTGCTAAAGTGACGGGTGAAGCTCAATACCCGGGCGACATTCATTTTGACAATCAGGTCTACATGAAGATCTTGTATGCCAATCGCCCCCATGCGATTGTGCGGTCGATTGACACGTCGCGGGCAGAATCGCTTCCGGGTGTTCTCGGCGTTTATACGGCCAAAGATGTCCCGGTAAATGAATATGGTCTTTCTTATTATGACCAGCCGGTTTTATGCGGACCGGGCTCGACAAAGCCCTACACCGACCGGGTGCGGTTTGTAGGGGACCAGGTTGCAATTGCTGTTGCCGAAAGCGAAGCCCTGGCGGCACATGCTTTATCATTGATTCAGGTGGAGTATGAGGATCTACCGGTCATTACAGATCCCCTGGAAGCTTGGAAAGATGAAGCCATTCAACTGCATCCAGACCACGGTAGCAATGTGTTTGGCCACTATCGAATTCGCAAAGGTGACACCGAAGTGGCTTTTGCCGGAGCTGATGTGATTATTGAAGGTGTGTACCAGACGCCGGCGCAGGAGCATGCTTACCTTCAGCCCGAAGCCGGCGTCAGCTACATCGATGATGAAGGTCGCATCACAGTGCTTGTAGCAGGACAATGGACGCATAAAGATCGGGACCAAATTGCCCATGCTTTGAACATCCCGACCGAAGCGGTGCGGGTGATTTACCCGGCGATTGGCGGCGCGTTTGGCGGGCGTGAAGACATGTCGGTGCAGATTATTTTGGCACTGGCGACTCTGCGCTTGCATGAAAAAGGCATCGATCGCCCGATTAAAATTATCTGGTCGCGTGAGGAATCCATTGTCGGACACCACAAACGACATCCTTATCATATCCGCGCGAAATGGGGTGCGACGAAAGAAGGGAAGGTTATTGCCGCGGACATGGAATTGGTCGCAGATGGTGGCGCTTATGCGTACACCTCGACCAAGGTGCTTGGCAATGCCACCCTGATGTGCACAGGCCCGTACGAAATTCCCAACGTCAAGGTGGATTCCTATGCCGTGTACACCAACAATATTCCCAATGGCGCATTTCGCGGATTTGGTGGACCCCAGGGCGCATTTGCGGCGGAATGCCAGATGAATAAGCTGGCTGATGCATTGGGTATTGACCCGGTGGAACTGCGCATGCGAAACCTTCTTGAGGAAGGATCGCTGTTATCGGTTGGAACTCCTTTGCCGCCGGGTGTGAGCATAAAGAAAGTGGTTGCCAGGTGTGCTGAGGCCATCGGATGGTCGAATGAGGGCGGCAGCTGGCACTTTAAACCGGCTGAATCCGATGGAACGCGTTACACAAAGCGCGGAGTGGGTATTGCCTGTGCGTTCAAGAATGTTGGTTTTTCATTTGGCGCGCCGGAGAAATGCTTTGCGACGATTGAATTGCGCGGCGGTGACGAAATCGAAGAGGCGATTTTGTATCACTCGGGCGCTGAAGTCGGACAGGGTGCCCATTCGGCGTTTGCCCAAATGGCCGCGGATGCCTTGAACATTTCGATGTCAAAGCTCAAGTTGGTGATGTCCGACACCGCCTTCACACCCGAATCCGGTAGTGTATCGGCGTCGCGTATGACGTTTATGGCTGGAAATTCCATCCGTGGCGCCGCCGAACTGGCTTTGGAGAAGTGGCGAAATGAGGAACGACCGGCTATCGGGGCATACGAATATCGCCCACCGCGCACAACACCGTACGATCCTGAGACGGGCAAGAGCGAACCGAATTTCGCTTACGGTTATGTGGCTGAAGCGGTCGATTTGGACGTGGATGTGGAAACCGGCCAGATCCGAATGCGGAATGTGGTCTGCGCGGATGATGTCGGAAAGGCAGTCAACCCGCAACAGGTCCAGGGCCAGATTGAAGGGGCTGTGGTACAAGCTGCCGGTTATACCGTGCTGGAGAACTTTGTGCAGGTTGATGGTTACCCGCTGACCAAAACGTTGTCCACATACCTGATCCCCACGGTGTTGGACATTCCCGATCAGGTAGATTCAGTGGTGCTTGAATACGCTGACCCGATTGGTCCCTGGGGGGCGCGTGGCATGGGTGAAATGCCATTCCTGGCGATGGCTCCAGCAACTGTTGCGGCTCTGCACCAGGCAACGGGCGTGTGGTTTGATGAATTCCCGCTAACACCCGAGCGAGTGGTCAAAGGGCTGGGTGGTCTGGAGTAACCCGCAGGAAAAGGCGACATGCCCCATCCGATCGGGTGGGGCATGTTTCAAGAAAGAGGTCGATCGTGATTGTTGTGATTCGTGGAGGCGGAGACCTGGCCAGCGGAGTGGCGCTGCGCCTTTTTCGCTGCGGATATCCGGTTGTTATTACTGAGTTGGAGCGTCCTCTGGTAGTGCGGCGCACCGTCTCTTTCGCCGAAGCTG
Organism: Anaerolineaceae bacterium; assembly: GCA_034428975.1. Lineage (GTDB taxonomy): Bacteria > Chloroflexota > Anaerolineae > Anaerolineales > Anaerolineaceae > DAOUGY01. Next base: position 8,672 of record DAOUGY010000018.1, read on the forward strand.
TGTATCAAGGACATGTGATCGTTGAGGATGTCCATGCATTGCGTGTAGCCAACGTTTCTCAAGTGTTTGAAACCATTGATGAAAAGAGAATTCCTGTGCTGGTGGACCCGGTGGGGGAGAATATTGACGAAATGCGACCGAACGTGCTTATCGATGCGCGTTTGTTGAAAATATCCGTAGAGGATGAGTTCAAATATGTGCCAATGCGTATTGGGCTGGGGCCGGGATTCATGGCAGGGGAGAATTGCAACGCGGTGGTTGAAACGGTTCGGGGTCCATTCTTGGGACGAGTGTATTGGTCGGGAGCGGCATCACCCGACACAGGGATACCGGAACGAGTTGGCGACCAGCAGGAAGAACGAGTGCTGCGTGCGCCAAGTTCGGGCGAGTTCCGGAATATTGCTCGAATTGGCCAGATTGTTCAACAAGGGCAACCAATTGCACGGGCTGGCAACCAGACGATTCTGGCTCCGTTTACCGGGCTTATCCGCGGTTTGATGCATGACATGCCGTTTGTGAATATGGGTGAAAAAATCGGTGATATTGACCCGCGATTGGATGAACGCTTGTGCCATCTGGTTTCGGACAAAGCACTGGCGGTGGGCGGCGGAGTTCTTGAAGCGATGTTGGCTTCCGGTTATCCCCCACAAGGATAGGCCGCGCGTGAATTTAGCTCAAGCGTTGGGTGGAATGTGGTCGTCGCCGGTTGCCATTGTTGGAGCGGGCGGGAAAACATCGTTCATGCTGGAACTTGCCCGGCAGTCCGGCCCGCTGGCCCTGGTGACCACAACGACCCATCTTGGTAAATTGCAGGTTGAGCGAGCGGATTATTCCGTGGAGATTTCAAACATAAATGATTGGGATCGGTTGGTCTTACCTGAAACCGGAGTCGTTGCGATAACGGGCGGAGACGAAGATGGACTGCGCGTTCGGGGGCCAGAGATTGCGATCGTCGAGAAGTTGGCAGAGCTGGCCTCTGACCGCAACATCCCATTATTGATTGAAGCCGATGGCGCACGGGGGCTGCCTGTTAAGGCGCCTGCCCGACACGAGCCCGCCATCCCTGATTTTGTTCACTCGGTTGTGGTCATAGCGGGCGTAAAGGGAGTCGGACAATCGATCCTGAATGCCGCCCATCGGCCCGTTGAATTTGCCCGGCTGGCAGGTTGTACCCAGGACGAACGCATCACCCCTGAGCATATCGTACGTGTGCTTATACATGGCGACGGTGGATTAAAGAAGATTCCTCCCAGGGCCGCACGAATTGCGGTGATCAACCAGGCGGATACAACCGCCGAGTTGGCTATTGCCGGGCGTATTGCCCGTATGGTGACAAATAGTGGCACATACGATTTGGCGCTTGTAACAGGGCTTCACCATCCGGTGGCGGATCAGGTTGGTGCCGTGTTTCGTTCCACAGCGGCCATCGTTCTGGCGGCCGGTGAAGCCAGACGGTTTGGCAGCATGAAGCAATTGCTGGAGATGAATGGCGAAAGCCTTGTCCACCGATCCGTTCGCATCGCTCTGGAAAGTGGATTGAATCCGGTGGCGGTTGTGGTTGGCGCAAATGACGACCTGGTCGCAGCATCGGTGGCTGACCTGCCGGTGGCAATTGTCCGAAATGACCAATGGAGGCTGGGGCCAGGAACGTCCATACGAGCTGGCGTTCGCGCGATTCAGGCACTGTCGCCACGGTGTGGGGCAGCATTCTTTTTGATGGCAGATCAACCGTACGTCGATGTTCCATTGATTCGGTGTATGATCGAAGAACAAGCCGCAACAGCGAAAAACGTGATTGCTCCCATGGTTGACGGGCAGCGCGTCTCGCCGGTGTTGTTTGCCAGAGCACCATTCGAGGATTTACTGCAGTTGGCGGACGCAGCCAGCGGCAAGGCGATTTTTTCCCGCCACAGCCCACACCTGATCCCCTGGCTGAACAGTAAACTTGCGCTTGATGTTGATACTCCTGAGGATTGGCAGATGTTAAATCATGAATAATGCGCGTAGCCAATACCCTCAAGTGTCAGCTATTCTCCTAGCTGCCGGACTCTCAACACGCATGAAACAACCGAAACCATTGTTGCGCTGGGGGGATCAGACGGTCATCCGACACATTGTCGAGGTTTTACTCGCCGCAGGGGTGGGGAATGTCATTGTTGTCTGCGGCCAAAACATTGACTCGATTCAGCATGAACTGGTGGGCACTCGTGCGCGCACAGTGTATAATCCGAATTTTGAAAATGGCGAGATGGTGGACAGTGTTAAGGCTGGATTGGCCGCAATTTCCAACGAATCGCTGGCCGCGCTGATTTGCCTGGCAGACCAGCCCATGATGCAGACAGGAACCATTGAGGCGGTTATCGGGGATTATTTTCGTACGAACGCGAGCCTGGTCTTCCCGAGCTACCAACATCGCCGCGGGCACCCCTGGCTGGTGGATCGAAATTTATGGCCAGAGATCATAAACCTGCAGCCGCCGCAGACCTTGCGGGATTTTCTAGCCAGACATGCCAGCGACATCCAGTATGTACAAATGGAGAGCGAAACCATTCTCGCAGACATGGATACGCCGGAACAGTACACTTACTGGCATGAATGGTATTTGAGGACAAACACAAAATGAGCGTTATCACCAAACGAATATCCACGGATGGAAGAATTGCATCTCTGGCCATCGCCGGGATAAATTTAGACGCAATTTCCAATCAACTTCCGGAAGGGGCGTATACGACCTTTCGAACCTACCAGCGCACTCATGCCATCCTGTTGGATGATCACTTCAGACGACTTACGGAGACTGCTCACCTTTCAGGCATGAACCTTTCCGTCGACGCGCTCACCATCCGGCAGGTCTTGCGCGAAGTGCTGTTTCAAAGCCCCCATGGCGAATCGCGTGTGCGAATCACAGTGGATTTATCAAAATCCATTGGTGATGTGTACATTTGCGTTGAGGAACTGCATGTTCCTCCTGTGCAAGCTTACCGTACCGGCGTTAACACGCTCCTGCGGGAAATGCACCGCAACAACCCGAAAGCAAAATTATCCGGGTTCATTCCCATGGCAGAACAAGTTCGACAGCATATCCAGGAACCGGTCAATGAAGTATTAATGTTTGAAAATGGGACAATCCTCGAAGGATTGACCAGCAATTTCTTCGGCTACATGGATGGCGCGTTTTGGACGGCAAACGAAGGGGTTTTATCGGGCATTACACGGAAAATCGTTCTGGAGAATTGCGCCAACCTTGGCTGGGCCGTACGAATGGAAGGCGTGTTGGTTTCAAAGATTGACCGGCTGGAAGAAGCGTTTATTACATCGGCCAGTCGCGCGGTGCTTCCGGTTGTTAATATTGATGGGACTATCATAGGAAACGGAGCGCCCGGACCCCGGACACTCCAGTTGTTGGATGCGTATCAGAATACCATTTTGTCGCGAGCAGAGGAAATCTAGGGCAAAGGATCGGTATCTGATTCCGACGTTGGATTGTCCTCATTGGATTCCAGGGCACCTTGCTGCATTTTCTCCAGCAACTCCGCGGCGCGGGGCGCCAGTGATTGGGGTACCATGATCTTTACTTCTCCGAGCAAACCAACCGTCAGGCCATAAACCGACCCGGCGCTTTCCTGAATTAATATGGCTTCGATCCCAAAGGACTGCAAAAACAATCGGTACGTTTCAGCGTCCAGCATCCCCTGAGCGGTGTAAACGTGTACAAACTCTTCTGCCATTCTTTCCTCCTCACGCACCGGGAAGACGAGCAATGAGACTATCAATCGCTTTTTCATGGCCATGCTCGGAGGTGAACCATCCAGAGCGGTGAAACAGGATCTCCCAATGGCCAAAATGATTCAGTAATTCTCCAGGCTGGATGAGATGATCCGGTTGCAGCTCAGGACGAATCGACAACATGTCCGTCGTCAAGCATTCCATGATCAGTATACCACCGGGTCTGAGCCATTTTGGGTACTGTGAAAGTAAATGCCGATTTAGAAAGTAAAGATTGAGAATCAGGTCAAATCGATTCGCGCACAGATGAACATGATCGAGGTCGATGATGGCTGCGCCCAGAATCGAGGAGAGTTGTTTCGCTTTCTTGACCGCGTAATCCGAAGAATCCAGGCCTATCACCCGCCAACCATTCTCCATCAAAAAACGGGCGTTGGCTCCCATGCCCATGGCCACATCCAGCGCCAGGCCGCCTGTCGGGAGCAAGGGAAGGTGCTGCACAAGAATCTCGCGGGGGCTTTCATACCAGCCACGCGGGGCGTTTTTATAACGCTGATTCCAGCGCAGGCGATCTTCATGACTCATGGGTGCTTCCCAGTTTACGTTGCAGCCTTGCACGGCGATTTTCAAGATCTGGCTGCCAGATCAGGATTTCGGTCTGCGCACCAGGCTGGGTGCTGAGCAACTGGCTTGCCGTATTTACCCACCTAAGCGCAATTTCGTAATTGCGATGCTGGTGTTCATAGAATTTTGCCAGAGCCACACAAGCGGAAATCTGGCCATGTTCGGCAGATTTCTGCCAGAGTTCTACAGCTGCCGTCCAATTCTCCTGGCGGCGGCAAAGGAGAGCGTATTTTTCAAGGGTTTGTAAAAAGAATTGACGCGGTAACCCTTGCGCCAGACTGGCCTCATAAATCTTCGCGGCGTCCGTAAATTGCCTCAAATCCTCATATAAACGCGCGATCGCGGCAAGGTCCAATGCTTCGATGGTCTGGCAATCCAACGGATTCTGCAATAAACCAGCGGCATGGTGAAAAACCGCGGCCAGAGAAATGATATCCAGGCTGTTGTGGTAAAAAACTCCGGCCAGCGGGCGAGCGTCCTGACTTTGTAAATACTCAAAATACAATTGCGGCACAAGCCAGCCCGGTACCTCTTCTTCACTGCGCCGAAGATTGAGGATATCGATCTCCAGATCTTTCAAAGCGCGGCTGGGAAGCCGGTTTTTCCACAATCGGCGGGCGAGGGGCAGCATATCCAGGTGCGGGAAATTTATCAACGGACTGGGCAGCCGGTGAAGAACAAAACGTGTGTTTAAGATGGGCACATCAAACGATTTTCCATTGAACGTCACCAGAAGTTTGAACTGCTCCATCCATTCCATGAATGCGACGAGTTGGGCCGTTTCATCGTACGGGTCTCGCATGAAAAACTGGCGCACTTCATAACCGCCCGGGGTATGGCGCCCAACACCAATCATGAACGGAAAGGTTCCAGTCCCCCCGGCCAGGCCGGAGGTTTCAGTGTCCAGAAAAGCAATTTGCGACAGATCTTCAATAGGCGGGTTTTGCAGGTTGGCCCAGTCAAATATAACGCTGACATCCACCGGATGATAATCCATGGCAACAATACCATGGCGATAATCAACCGGCATATGATCTTCATGAATAAAAACCTGACCCCCTCCGGCAGACACCAATTCACCCGAAACTACACTTTCAATCGGGTGTGTTTCGCGCTTTTGCTTCGGTGAAATATGCTCCACGCCGGGCTGCATGCCGAGGGATTTCAGTTTATCCGATAATGATTCCATTTTGCCCCATTAATTCCTGCAGCAAGGCCAGGGTTTGTTGTTTCCCGCCTTCGCCGTTTTCGCCTGCCGGGCCAACGCACGACGGGCAGCCATCGATGCATGGACAGTTACTTATCAGCGAGTGGGCTTCGCGCAGCAGGGTTTCATGCATGGAATACAAGGCCGAGGCCAGTCCAATGCCTGCCGGCACCTGATCATACAGGGCAACCACCGGCAACCCGTTTCCCAGCGCCGCTTGAACCTCCGCATAAGAGCCGAGGTCATTTATATCACACATGACGAAGAGCGGCGCGAGATGGAGCAAAACATACTCCAGTCCGGCGAGACCGGAGCGCATGCGTAAATTGCCTTCCGCTTTTTTATGGCAATTGGGGCACAAGGTGACCAAGTTGGCCAGTTGATTGGCTTCTTCTGCCGAGGCGAAGCGCCGGAAGGGGATTTTGTGATGGACGTGATGTGACGTGCCGCTTTCCATCTGGCCGCAGATCTGACAGGTGAAGCCATCCCGTTTGCGCGCCAGATTGCGCTGCCGCGCCCAATCCGGTCCATAATCATTGGGATCATTGGTCCACATGTTCGAATCGCGCAGGCGCTGAACCGAATGCTCATTCAATGTAATCCAGTACGCTTCGGTGCGCAGCGTTGTCTCTGGTAGTTCCAGCGGAGTGGCATCCAATATCCGGCGAGTCAGCCAATGTACGCGGCGATATGCGGTGGTTCGGCGTGTAACCAGAATCTCGCCCGTCGCGCGGCTTCCGCCTGGCACCAGGTGCTCATCGAATGTATTAATCGGATCGACCTGTTCCTGATTTATGGGCTCGGTAAAATAATCCACTTGCACCGGTGATAATAACGCGGAATTATTCTCAAGGTCGAGATCCTCGACCCGATAGGTACGGGCTTCATGCAGATAGATTGCATCAGGATGAACCATCCAAAGCGCGCTATTTCGGTCCACTTCACCGATCGGTCGTGGGCGGCCGTCTGATTCAACAACTTTGAGCATGATCGGCGTAGAGGCGGTGCTGCGTAGAGATATGGCATTGGCCGGATACTGGTCGGACGTCCAATAATACTGGTCTCGGTTGAGGTGCAACTCACCGGTCGTTCGCTCGAGGTAATCCAAAAACGGTTGCAGGGCATCCCACTGAAGCTTGCCCAGGGCATCGCCTTTTCGAAACGGCAACTCAAACGCGGCACAGCGGATGTGGCTGAGCAGGATGAGGGTGTTATTGGGATTTATTCGCGCCTGTTCAGGTGTGTTTTCAAACAAAAACTCCGGATGCTGGATCAAGTACTGGTCCAATGGAGCCGGGGAAGCCACCATGATGGCAGCAGACGGCGACGTACCCCGTCCGGCGCGGCCGGCTTGCTGGCGTGAGGCGGCAATGGTGCCCGGGTAGCCAGCCATGAGTACAGCATCCATGCCACCAATATCAATGCCCAATTCGAGGGCATTGGTCGCCACAGCCAGGCGCACCGATCCAGAGCGAAGACCGCTTTCAATCTCGCGGCGCTCTGCCGGTAAATAGCCGCTTCGATATCCGCGCACACCCGGACGCTCTGCCGGGTTACGATCATGCAGCTCTTTGAGGATGAGCTCCACCGTCCGACGAGTGCGGGCGAATAGAATCGACTGTACGCGATATTGCAGCAGATACTCCGCCAGCTTTTCCGTCTCTGCCAGGTAGCTGCGGCGTATGCCCAGTTCGCGATTTTCAATCGGCGGGTTGTACAGGATGAAGTGACGCGGACCGTGCGGTGAGCCATCCCGCGTAATGGAAACCACCGGCTCCTCGACCAGCGATTCGGCCAGTTCCTGTGGGTTGGCAATCGTCGCGGAGGTCAGGATGAACTGCGGGTAGGCGCCATAAAATTCAGCCACCCGCTTCAATCGGCGGATTACGTTGGCGACATGCGACCCAAAAATCCCACGATAAATGTGCAGCTCGTCCAGCACCACATAACGCAATTGGGAGAGAAACCGCGCCCAGATGGTATGATGCGGAAGGATGCCCAGATGAAGCATATCGGGATTGGTGATTAACGTTTGAACCTTATTGCGTAGGGCGGCGCGCTGGTGTGCCGGTGTATCGCCATCATACACAGCCGCCATCGGTTGAACCATCTGGGGCAAGCCGTTGATCCATTTTTGCAGCGAGGTCAGCTGGTCATACGCCAACGCCTTGGTCGGAAAAATGCACAGGGCGGTTGCGCCATGGTTGATTTGAGATTGCAGGATAGGCAAGGTGTAGCATAAGGTCTTTCCGCTGGAGGTACCGGTGGTGATCACCGTGTTTTTTCCCGACTGTATGAACTGCCATGCATCCAGCTGATGCGAATACAGGTTGTGGATTCCCTGCTTGTGCAGTGAAGCCACCACATCGGGATGAAGGTCCGGCGGAATCGGTTGAAACTCCGCCGGCTGGGCTGGCAGGTTTTTCCAGGCCGCGATGTTGGATTGCACATCGCCATCGCATTTCCAGCGCTGCGCAAGAAGTGACAGAGTATCCGGCTTCTGACGGCTCTCCATAGTTGCATCCACAAGCGATTCTAGCATTAGTAGAACATTTATGCAACAAACAAAACCCTCCGAATGCGTTGCGCCTCTCTGAGAACGAGACTATACTCTGATCATCACAGACATGGAGAGGCCGCATTGAAGCCCAATCGCCACCGCTGGTTTGTTGTATTCGTCTTCTTCCTGTTTATGCTGCTGCATCAAAGCGACCGCTTGTTGATTGGCCCGCTGACGAGCCGCATCATGGAATCCTTTGCCGGAATCACCATGACGCAAATGGGAGCGGTGTCCACCGGCGCGCTGGTGGTCGGTGCCATTTTTTATCCCCTGTGGGGTTATCTGTACGACCGCTTTTCGCGCCCACGGCTGCTGGCCATGGCGTCCCTTTTGTGGGGCGCCACCACCTGGCTGAATGCCATTTCTCCCACCTATCCTTTTTTCCTGATCACCCGGGCGTCAACCGGCATCGACGATGCAAGCTATCCTGGTATTTACAGTCTGGTAGCGGACTATTTTGGACCCAGAACCCGCGGCAAGATTTACGGGTTGCTTCAACTGACCATGCCAATTGGCTATTTGCTGGGTATGGTGATGGGGCTCATGCTTGGTGGAATCATTGGTTGGCGTTCGGTCTTTTACATTACCGGTTCACTGGGCATCGCTGTGGCATTTCTCGTTTATTTTGGAGTGCGAGAAGCGCCGCGCGGGCAAGCCGAACCGGAATTGGAGAATATTCCCGAATTGAGCGGCTACCGGTTCCGCTGGAGCGTGGCAAAAGATCTCTTTAAAAAGCCCAGCCTGAACCTGCTTTTCATTCAGGGGTTCTTTGGCGTGTTTCCTTGGAATGTCATCACGTTCTGGTTCTTCGTTTACCTCGAAAAAGAGCGGTTCTACTCCGAGGATACAATCCTGATCACCATGGTTCCCGCCGTGCTGGTATTGGCGCTGGGCTATCCGCTGGGCGGCGCCCTGGGAGATGCGCTCTTCCGCCGAACGCCGCGCGGGCGGTTGATCGTTTCCACCCTGGGAGTCGTGATTGGCGCAGTGTTGATGTACTTTTTGATGCAGGTACCTCTGGAAAACACGACGGGCTTTATGGTCATGTTGTGTCTGACGGCATTGTTTATTCCCTTTGCGTCGGCCAATGTTATTTCCACCGTGTATGATGTGACGCTGCCCGAAGTGCGCAGCACAGCCGTGGCGGTGGAAAACTTCATCGAATCTGCCGGTGCTGCGTTGGCTCCGTTGATTGCGGGCCGCATTGCGGATGCTTTTTCGCTCAGCGATGCCATATTATGGATATGCCTGGTCGCCTGGGGGCTGTGTACGTTATTTTTTATCGCAACAGCCTACTGGGTGCCTAACGATATTCGCAACCTGCACACGGAGTTAAAATTAAGGGCAGATTTAGAACGGATCGAAGAAACGCCGATTTCAGTCGGTTGATCAAGGAGAGCAGAATGAAAATAGCCATTATTGGCGCAGGCGGGGTGCGCACCCCTTTGTTGGTCCATGCCATGGTCTTGCGAAAAGCTGAACTGGGAATCGATGAGCTGGCCTTGATGGACATTGACGGCGCGCACCTGGAGTTGATCGGACGGGTTACCCAGCAATTGGAACACCAGCAGGGTGGGCATATCCACTTGACCCGCACCACGGACCTGAAGAAAGCTCTGCATGGCGCTGATTTTGTGATCACCACCTTTCGGGTTGGAGGCGCGGAATCACGAGTTGTGGATGAACGTGTTCCCCTGGCTTATGGTGTGCTGGGGCAGGAAACCACGGGACCGGGCGGCTTTGCCATGGCCATGCGCACCCTGCCGGTATTGCGAACCATTCTGTCGGTGATGGAAATGGAATGTCCGCAGGCCTGGTTGATCAATTTTGCCAACCCTTCCGGGCTGCTCACCGAAGCCATTCTCAATCGGTTTGGCTGGCATCGGGCGGTTGGAATTTGCGACGCGCCGACCGTCATCCGTCGCGTGGCCGCCGGACTGTTGGGCGTGCCGGATGAATCGGTATTCCTCGATTATTTTGGCTTGAATCATCTTGGCTGGGCACGTGCGGTGCTGCTTAACGGTCAGGACCAATTGCCTGCGTTGCTGTCCCGCCTGGGGAAAGACGTACACATTGCCGAGTTGCCCACCAGCGTGGAGATGATCCGTCATCTGGGGATGATCCCGAACGAGTATCTATATTACTATTACCAGAAACATGCAGCCGTGGAACACATTCTTGGCGCGATGGAGACGCGCGGCGAGCAGGTTGTACGCATCAACCGGCAACTATTCACCGACTTGCAAGACCTGGCGCGGGATGAAGATGAACAGGCCTTGCTGGCGCGATATGCCCAGTATCTGCAGGAGCGCGAGAGTAGTTACATGTCGGCGGAGACCGGGCAAAGTCATTCCGCTGTGCAAATTTCAGCCGAGCGACTGGGCAGTATCGCCAACAGCGGTTACGCCGGCGTTGCCCTGGATGTGATTGAAGCGCTTTCCGGTAAACAGTCCCGCACCATGATTATCAACACACACAACCGAGGCGCGATAAGCGGTATGCAGGAGGACGATGTTGTGGAGATCCCTGCGGGGCTGTCGGGGGGCATCGTGCGACCGTATGCGACCGGTGAATTACCAGCCCACTGCCTGGGGTTAATGCTGCAAGTGAAGGAGTACGAACGGCTGTCCATCTCCGCCGCGCTGGATGGTTCCTATGAAAAAGCAATCGTCGCACTCACTCTTCACCCCCTGTTTTCCGATGAACGCCTGGCCAAGAAGATATTGGACGGATACATCGAGCGTCATGCGGGGCTTTTTCCGACATTGAAGTGAGGATGGGATGAAACTCGTTGATCTCATCTGGCTATTTCCTCTGGGAATTTTCGTGGGCATGTTCGTCAATTATTTGGCGGATGTGCTGCCCTTCACGCGCACTTTCTCGGCACCGGTCTGCGCACATTGCTCCGCTAAGATTCCCTGGCCAACCTACATAGCCTTAAAGCCCTGTCCCTCCTGCCGCCAAAAGCGCAGCCTGCGCACAAGTATCGTGCTGGGTCTCAGTGTCCTGGGTCTTCCACTCCTGGCATTCTTCCCTCCGGCGCGCCTGCCGTTTGTTTTCGCTGTGCCGGTGTTTGTCTTTTTTCTGCTTGTGGCTGTGACGGACATCGAATACCGGGTCATTCTCAACCCGGTCAGTCTGGCGGGTGCGCTGCTCGGTTTAGCGGTGGGGGTGGCGCTGCATGGCATACCCGAAACCTTCCTCGGTGGGGTGTCAGGTTTTGGCATCATGTTGGCTTTTTACGGGTTGGGGATCCTTTATGTCCGGCAAATGGCCAAGCGCCGCGGTCTTTCATCGGACGAGGTAGCGCTTGGATTTGGCGACGTGTACCTCAGCGGCATCCTCGGCATGCTTTTGGGTTGGCCGGGCATTATTGCCGGTCTGTTCATTGGCGTGCTGGCAGGCGGCGTTTTCAGCGGCTTGTTCATGGCCGTGGCAACCTTGCTGCGGCGCTATAAATCCTTTCAGGCCTTACCCTACGCGCCGTTTCTGCTTTTAGGCGCTGCGATTCTCTTTTTCCTCCCCCGGTAAACAAAGATCCAGCCGGCCCGTGGGCCGGCTGGATTTCGTTGACGACAACGCTGGTTAATTGTGCGGACCCGCCTCGGTGACAGCCGGCGTAACATCACCGGCAAACTGGGCAAAATTCTTCTCAAACAGATCGATCAAATGACGCGCCTGGCGATCATAGGCGGCGCTATCTGCCCAGGTGCGGCGCGGATCGAGAACGCTATCCGGCACATCCGGGCAGCTGACCGGCACATGCAGGCCGAAGAAAGCATCCTGTCGCGTGGCAACGCCATCCAATTGGCCGGTGAGCGCGGCCCGAACCATGGCACGCGTGTAGGGCAGGTGAATGCGCTTGCCGGTGCCAAAGGCGCCGCCCGTCCAACCGGTGTTCACCAGCCAGACGCGCACCTGATGGCGGGCGATTTTTTCGCCCAGCAAACCAGCGTAAACGCTGGGATGCAGCGGCAGGAAAGGCGCGCCAAAGCACGTCGAGAAGGTCGCCTGCGGTTCAGCGCCAAGGCCCTTTTCCGTTCCGGCGAGCTTTGAGGTGTAGCCGGACAGGAAGTAATACATGGCTTGCTCGGGGGTCAGTCGGGATATCGGCGGGAGAACGCCAAACGCATCCGCCGTAAGGAAGAAGATGTTTTCCGGGTGCCCGGCATACCCCTGCGGCACGTGATTTGGCACAAATTCAATTGGGTAAGCGGCGCGCGTGTTTTCAGTCAGGCGTTCGCTGTCGAAATCGACCTTGCGGGTGAAAGGGTCAATATCGACATTTTCGAGCACGCAGCCAAAGCGGTGCGCAGCTTCCCAGATAATCGGTTCCAGCTTCGGGTTCAGGCGGATGGTTTTGGCATAACAGCCGCCTTCGAAATTGAAGATCGCATCATCCGACCAGCCGTGTTCGTCGTCGCCGATCAACTGGCGATCCGGATCGGAGGACAGGGTGGTTTTGCCGGTACCGGAAAGGCCAAAGAACAAAGCCACATCGCCGCGCTGCCCGACGTTGGCCGAGCAGTGCATCGAGAGCACGCCTTTTTCTGGCATGAGGAAATTCATGATCGTAAAGATGGATTTTTTGATCTCACCGGCGTAACTGGTGCCGCCGATCAGAATGACGCGCCGGGCAAAACTGACGATGATGAATGTGCCGGTGCGCGTTCCATCCAGTTCGGGTTGGGCAACCATATCCGGGCAGTGCAGCACCACAAAACCTGGAATCTGGCTTGTGGCTTCTTCCGGCGAAACACGAATAAACAGATCATTCGAGAACAGCGCAGCGTAGGCCTTTTCACTGATCACGCGGATCGGCAGGCAGTGATCCGGATGCGCACCCGCTTTCATGTCCTGAACAAACACTTCGCGGTTTTGCAGGTAGGCCGCCGCTTTTTGATACAGTCGGTCGAACTTTTCCGCCGAGATCGGCTGGTTGACTTTTCCCCACCAAATCTTCTGGTCCAGCTCTGTGCCTTCTTGAACAACGAACTTATCGTTGGGGGATCGGCCGGTGTGTTGCCCGGTATTCACAACCAGAGCGCCGTCCGGTGACAAAATGCCTTCCTGGCGGCGAATGGCGTGCTCCACCAGATCAGCCGGTGAGAGGTTCCAATAGACAGAATTCAAGTTGGTCAGACCGTGATTTTCCAGACCGAATTGACTGGGAGTGCCCAGCACCTGCATGATTGACCTCCAAAACGAATCAGGGTTGAGTGGTGAATTGTGTGAACGCATCGCGCAGAAGATCCTGCGCGGGTTTACCGTGAACCGAAACACTCGGATCTTCCAGCGGGAGCGGTGGGAAATAACCGCGTGTCACCAGGCCGGTGATCCAATCCTGCGAGGCGGCAGCGCGTACCAGCGCGGCATACAGGTTCACCTGCTCCTGCAAGTCCATTGAAATCCCTTTCAAATTGCTGGCGCTGATTGGTTGGCGCAGGCTGGAGAACGAACGGCAGGTGTTTTTATCCACCTGTACGCAGCCGTTTGCAGCGCCATCGGCCGACGGGTACATGACCGCCAGCACCACCGGTTTTCCAAAGCGTTCGTGCAACGCTTTGACCTCATTGTTTATTTTCTTCAACGCATTCTTCGCCAGCAAATCTGTCGTCGCATCTTTCTTATCCGACAGTTTCAACGACCAAAGCAGGTAGATGGCATCGACGTCGCCAATGAAGTCTGGAGCATCGGCCATGGATCCGGCGGGGATTGCCCAAAGCAGAGTGCCGGAATACCGGCTGCGAATATCCGCGATCAGCTTTCGCCAGGTGCCATCGACATCATATGGCACATTGGATGGATCACCATTGGGCAGCTTTCCATTCGGCAAAGCCGGCGCCAGATTCGAATCCCCCAAGATCAGTCCATTCACGCCTTGCTGGGTGGCCAGATCGGCAAAGTTGAGCGCGTAGGTACGGTATTCGTTGAACCACACGTCCCACCACCCCTC
>DAOUGY010000019.1:0-6345 GCA_034428975.1 Anaerolineaceae bacterium
CAGCGCCGATCATTTGCAGGCGGCGCGGGCCTCGTCCGCCGACCTGGTGGCGCTCAGCCTGCCGGTGATGGAAGACATTTACCAGTTCATCGAAGGCTCGCACTCGGCGCTGCTGCTGGCCAACAGCGCGTGCTGCCTGCTGCAGGCCGTGGGCGATGCGCACGTGTTGGAACGCATGGAACGCATGGGGTTTGTGCCCGGCGCGTTCAGCTCCGAACAGCAGATCGGCACCAACGCCATTGCGCTGGCGGTATCGGAGCGCACGCCGGTGCAGGTGCGCGGCGCCGAGCATTTTATGCGCCAGTACCATGATATGGCAACGGCCGCGGCGCCGATCTTTTCCATGTCGGGTCGCCTGCTGGGCGCGTTGAGCATCCTGACCGACCGCACGCATTACAGCCGGCACATGATCGGCCTGGTGGGGGCGGGCGCCAACGCCATCGCCAATCAACGCCAGACCGAAACGCTGCTGGCGGAGCAGAACAGCCAGCTGGCGCAAATCAACGGCATTTTGGGCTCCATTACTGAAGGGGTGCTGGTGTGGAATCAGGACGGCCTGCTGCAGCACGTCAACCCGGCGGCGGAGCGCATGTTGAACATGCCGGCGCAGGCCCTGCTGGGGCGGCATTTTCGCAATTACCTGTCGTTTCCGCCCTTTTTGGACGAGGCGCTGCACCGCCGCGAGCCGCTGGAAAACACCTCGGGGCGGCTGCACGTGGGCGATCATGTGATCCATGCTCTCATCAGCCTGCATTTCACCAATTCGGTCAACGGCGCGCAATCGATCATTTTGAGCATGCACCGCGAGACCGAACTGCTGGAACTGGCCACCCAGCGCCAGAGCGACATTGTGCTGCGCACGCTGGACAGTCTGGAAGGCGAAAGCCCGTCCACCCGGCGTATTCGCAAACTGGCGCGACTGGCGGCCTCGGCGCGCGCCAGTGTGCTGATCCGCGGCGAACGCGGCACCGGCAAGACGCTGCTGGCCAATGCCATTCACAACGCCAGCCTGCGCAGCGAAGAGCCGTTCGTCACCTGTTTCTGCGCTTCACTGCCGCGCGAAATGATGATGGTGGATCTGGTGGGGGTGGAGAAGGGCTTTTCCAACAAAGATCCGTGGGGACAGCCGGGGAAAATCGAACT
The DNA here is from genome assembly GCA_034428975.1 of Anaerolineaceae bacterium. GTDB lineage: Bacteria > Chloroflexota > Anaerolineae > Anaerolineales > Anaerolineaceae > DAOUGY01. Next base: position 1,144 of record DAOUGY010000019.1, read on the forward strand.
GGCCAACGGCGGAACGCTCTACCTGCAGAATATTGATGCGCTCAATTTGGAGTGCCAGGACGCCCTGCTCAACTTGCTGGAGCTGGGTATCGTGCAGCGATTGGGCCGCAGCCGCCCGACACCGGTGGATGTGCGCGTGGTCGCCTCGACCACGGCGGATTTGGAAAAATTGATTGAGCTGGGACAATTCCGCGGCGACCTGTATTACCGCCTCAGTCCGTTTGAAATTCGCATTCTGCCGCTGCGCGAGCGCGCCGAAGATATGCCTCACCTGGTAGACAGCCTGCTGCGGCGCCTGAGCAACCAGCTTAACCGCCGGATTCGAATTCACCCGTCCGCGCTGGCGCTCTTGCGGGGTTATTCCTGGCCCAACAACATCAACGAACTGCGCGCGGTGCTGTCGCGGGTGGCCAACCAGCTACAAGGGCAGGAAGAAATCCTGCCGGAGCATCTGCCAGAGTTCATTCAACACCCCTTCCCGCTGCATTTTGAAAATTTCTCCAGCCTGACGATCAATTCGCTCGACGAGATGGAACGCGAGGCGTTGGTGCAGGCGGCGCGGGCCTGCAAAGGGCACCTGGGCAAAATGAGCCAGGCGCTGGGGGTCAGCCGGACGACGTTGTGGCGCAAAATCAAACAATATCAAATCAGCATGGGGGAATACCGGGGGAAGTATGAGCGGGCGGGACGGTGATGTTGCAAATTGAAACATAACATCGAAAAATCATTTCATTCTGAAACGAAAAATAGTTCATTGTTGACAGAAGTGTGAAAATTTCCTAAAATGATCGTATGTGGTAATGTGCCACGTTCCATCCAATATCATTGTTGATAACTGAAAAGCCAGAGGAATTAGCTCTTTGAGCAGGCTGGAGGGCCGGAAGGTTGTGATTAGCGCAACCTGCTGAGTCGTATATCGGCATAGGCTTCAATGAAGTCTGTTCGACGTGCCTGAGGAGAGAAACGAAGAGCCTCACACTTTTCAGGAGGAGGTGAACCGGACTCGAGATCCCAATCCCCATCCCATCATCCCTATTTCATCAAGCTCCACCCTAATTTTCTTGTTCTTTGCATAAAGGAGACGTAAGAAAATGAAAAAGACTCTGTTCCAGGAATTGATTGGTGAGGTATTCGGGACGTTCGTCCTGATCCTCCTGGGCGACGGTGTTGTCGCGAACGTTGGTCTGGCGCCCCGCCTGGCTGGCACGGCCTACAACTGGAACACCATCACTATCGGATGGTGCTTCGCGGTGATCGTGGCTGTTTACATTTCCGGTGGCGTTTCTGGCGCGCACCTGAACCCGGCTGTGACGGTTGCTCTGGCCGTCAAACGCGGTTTCCCGTGGGCCAAAGTTGTGCCGTTCATCCTCGCGCAGCTGGTGGGTGCTTTCCTGGGCGCTCTGGGTGTTTATTTGGTCTACCGCGAAGGTCTGGTTGCTGCCGGCATGCCCAATGTCTGGTCGACCGGCCCCGGCTCGGTATTTGCGACGACATTCTGGGGCGCAGCCTCGTCGGGCTCGACGGGCGGCTATTCCCTGCTGAATGCCTGCATCGCTGAATTCTTCGGCACGATGGTCCTGCTGTGGGGCATCCTGGCCAGCGGCGACAGCAAGAACATGGGTCTGATGCACAACATGGGCCCGTTCCTGGTTGGCGGCACGGTTCTGGCTGTTGGTCTCTCCCTGGGCGGCCCGAGCGGCTACTCGATCAATCCCGCTCGTGATCTCGGTCCCCGCATCTTCGGCGCCATCGCCGGCACGCAGGGTCTGTTCGATGCCGGTTTCTACTGGCTGATCGCCCCTGTGCTGGTCCCGCTGATTTCCGGCGCGATCGGTGTCTACCTCTATGACTGGTTCGTGACCAAGAACCTGGGCAAATAAGTTTCTCGGTGGGTGGAGATAACCCTGAAGCTATCCTGAAAGCCTCCGGTCGTAGCAAACCAAAAAGCGGCCGACGAGAGGTCGCCGGAGACCCTTCAGGGTTTCTCTTCCCCGGAAAAGGTGTGCCATGAAAAAGCTGATTAATAAGCCAGAAGACGTGGTAGTGGAAGAGCTGGAAGGCGTTGCGCTTGCACATCCGGATCTGGTGAAGGTGCACTATAACCCGAACTTCGTCGTGCGCGCCGACGCTCCGGTTAAGGGCAAGGTGGGTGTGCTCTCTGGCGGTGGCTCCGGGCATGAACCCATGCACGGTGGTTTTGTGGGCATGGGCATGTTGGATGCGGCCTGCCCGGGCGCAGTCTTCACTTCTCCGACCCCGGATCAGATGCTGGAAGCGACCAAGGCGATCAACGGCGGCGCTGGTGTCTTGCACATCGTCAAGAACTACACCGGCGATATCATGAACTTTGAAATGGCCGCCGATCTTGCCCGCTCTGAAGGTATCGAAGTGGAAGCCGTCGTCATTGACGACGACGTTGCGGTGAAGGACAGCCTGTGGACGGCTGGCCGCCGCGGCGTGGGCTCGACCGTGCTGGCTGAGAAAGTGTGCGGCGCTGCCGCCGAAGCCGGTCAGTCCCTCAAGCAGGTGACGGATGTCTGCATCAAGGTGAAGAACTGGGGCCGCTCCATGGGTATGGCGCTGACCTCGTGCACCGTTCCGCATGTGGGCAAACCGACCTTCGACCTGCCGGAAGATCAAATGGAAATCGGCATCGGCATCCACGGGGAGCCGGGCCGCATGCGCATGCCGCTGAAAAGCGCCGACGAGATCGTCGAAATGCTCATGGAGCCGATCATTTCCGACCTGCCCTACAAGTCCGGTGACGAAGTGTTGCTGTTCGTCAATGGCCTGGGCGGCACCCCGCTGGTGGAACTGTACATCATCTATCGCAAAGCCCACCAGATCGCTTCCAAGCACGGCCTCAAAGTTGTGCGCAACCTGGTTGGTCCCTACATCACCAGTCTGGAGATGGCCGGAACGTCCATCACCATGCTGAAGCTGGACGATGAGCTGAAGAAGCTGTGGGATGCGCCAGTCAAAACCCCCGGTCTGCGCTGGGGTGTGTAAGATGTGATGATAGGAGGTGCCTGCGGTATGCGGCACCCCCTGCTTAACGGAGCTCACTATGGTCGTTGCACGCGATCGTGTAATTGAATGGATCAAAGCGTATGCGAAGGTCGTGGAAGAGAACCGCGACTACCTGACGCAGCTGGACGCCGCCATCGGCGACGCGGATCACGGCGCGAATATGAACCGCGGTTTTCAGGCGGTGCTGAACAAGATGCCCGAATTCGCGGACAAAGATATCGGCACGGTGTTTAAAACCGTTGGTATGACGCTGCTTTCCACAGTCGGTGGCGCCAGCGGGCCGCTGTACGGCACGTTCTTCCTGCAAGCCGGCATGAAAACCGCCGGCAAGATGGAACTTTCGGCCGAAGACTGGCTGGCTGTGCTGCAAGGCGCGCTGGATGGTGTGATCATGCGCGGCAAAGCCGAACTGGGCGACAAGACCATGGTCGACGCACTGCTCCCGGCGGTGGAAGCGTTCCGCAAAGCCACCAACGAGAAACTCTCCATGTCCGAGGCGCTTCAGCTTTCGGCCGAGGCGGCCCGCAAGGGCATGGAAGCGACCATCCCGCTGGTGGCTCGTAAGGGCCGCGCCAGCTACCTGGGCGAACGCAGCGCCGATCATCAAGACCCCGGTGCCACTTCTTCCTATCTGCTGCTCAAAACCGCCGCTGAAATCTGGTCCAATAATAGTTGAGCTTCAGCTGTACAAACCGTCAGTTTTCACAGGAGAGACAAAATGGCTAAGTACGTAGGTGCAATTGATCAGGGTACTACCAGCACTCGCTTTATGATCTTCGATCATAGCGGCAAAGTCGTCTCGATTGACCAGTTGGAACACGAGCAGATCTACCCGAAACCCGGTTGGGTTGAACACAACCCGATGGAAATCTGGGAACGCACCCAGCAGGTCGTTCACGGCGCTCTGGTGAAGGGCAACGTGGAAGCCAAAGATCTGGTCGCGGTTGGCATCACCAATCAGCGCGAAACCACTGTCGTGTGGGAAAAAGCCACCGGCAAGCCGGTGTACAACGCCATCGTCTGGCAGGACACCCGCACGGACTTGATCTGCAACGAACTGGCCAAGGACGGCGGCCAGGATCGCTTCCGCGCGCATGTGGGTCTGCCTCTGGCCACCTACTTCTCGGGCCCGAAAATCCGCTGGGTGTTGGACAATGTGCCCGGTGTGAAAGAACGCGCTGAGAAGGGCGAGATCCTCTTCGGCAACATCGATACCTGGGTCATCTGGAACCTGACGGGCGGCCCCAACGGCGGCGAGCACGTTACCGACGTGTCGAACGCTTCCCGCACCATGCTGATGAACCTCGAGACCCTTGACTGGGATGCCGACATCCTCAAGATCATGGGCGTTCCGCGCGCCATGCTCCCGGCCATCAAACCCTCCAGCGCCGTCTACGGCATGGCTGTGGGTGAACTGGCCGGCGTGCCCGTTTCGGGCGACCTCGGCGACCAGCAGGCCGCGCTGTTCGGCCAGACCTGCTTCTCGGCTGGCGAAGCCAAGAACACGTACGGCACCGGCTGCTTCATGCTGCTGAACACCGGCACCAAGCCCGTGCAGTCCAAGAACGGTCTGCTGACCACCCTGGGCTACAAGATCGGCAACGAACCGGCTGTGTACTGCCTCGAAGGCTCGATCGCCATCACCGGCGCTCTGGTGCAGTGGCTGCGCGACAACCTGAACATGATTGCCAAGTCCTCGGACGTGGAAGCCCTGGCGAAGTCGGTGGATGACAACGGCGGCATTTACTTCGTGCCCGCGTTCTCCGGCCTGTTCGCCCCGTACTGGAAGTCGGATGCCCGCGGCGCCATCGTTGGCATGACCCGCTATGTGAATCGCGGCCACATCGCCCGCGCCGTGTTGGAGGCCACCGCCTTCCAGACGCGCGAAGTGTTGGACGCCATGAACAAAGACTCCGGCGTGGACCTGACCGCCCTGAAGGTGGACGGCGGTATGGTCTTCAATGAGCTGCTCATGCAGTTCCAGGCTGACATCCTCGGCGTGCCCGTCATTCGCCCGGTTGTGGCGGAGACGACTGCGCTGGGCGCCGCCTACGCGGCCGGCCTGGCGGTTGGCTTCTGGGAGAAGGTCGAAGATCTGCGCGCCAATTGGGGCAAGGATCGCGAATGGGATCCCAAGATGGATGCTGCCACCCGCGAGAAGCTCTACAAGGG
>DAOUGY010000020.1:0-4746 GCA_034428975.1 Anaerolineaceae bacterium
CTTTTTCGTCTGGGAGCCCATCTGGGGCATCGACGCCTGGGTGGCGCTGACCGCCGCCGCCATGCTCACCTCCACCATCCGGCTGGGCACCATGCTCACCCCGCTGCCCATCCGCAAACCGTGGAAGCTGGCCAGCGAGGCCGCCACGCTTGACCGGCTCTCCGGCGGGCGGGTGATCCTTTCGGTGGGGTTGGGCGCCGCCGATACGGGTTTTGCCAGCTTCGGCGCGCCCACCGACCGCAAGACGCGCGCTGAACTGCTTGACGAGGGCCTGGACGTGCTCACCGGGTTGTGGCAGGGCCAGCCGTTTGCGTACCACGGCAAGCACTACCGCGTTGAGCCGACCGGGTTCTTCCCCCCACCGCCGCCAATCCAGCAGCCGCGCGTGCCGGTGTGGGTGGTAGGCGCCTGGCCGCGCGAGAAGTCGCTCAACCGCGCGCTGAAGTACGACGGCATCCTGCCGATGGCGATGGGCGCCGGCCACGAGATTCTGCCGCTGATGCCCGAGCACGTCCGCGAGATCGCCGCCTACGCCGCTGCCCGCCGCGAGCAATCCGGGCACTTTGACATCGTCGTGGAAGGCAAAACTCCCGGCGCAGATCCCGCTGCCGCGGCCGACCAGGTGCTGCCGTGGGCCGACGCCGGCGCCACCTGGTGGATCGAGGCCGACTGGGACATGCCCTCCAATCCGCTGGCCGAGCCAGTGACCGAAAAGCTGCGCCAGCGCATCCGCGAAGGGCCGCCGGGAAGTAGCCGTTAGTAGTTAGCTTTTAGCTATTAGCTCATAGCTTTTAGCAGCCCGCCGCCGTACAGGATTGGCGACATACCTCACACCTGATTTCTCATCACGAATACCGCATCACTCATCCACCCATCTCACCCCCCCAGGACACCCCATGGACATCGAATTTGAAGGCCAACTTAAGGAAGATCAGTACATCCGTGCCGTAAAGGACATCCTCACGCCGCCGCTGCGCAGCTCACTCATCCGCCTGGCGATATTTCTGGTGGTCGCAGCGGCCATCGCCTTTTTATTCATCTACAACCAGCGCGACGGCGCCATCACCGAGATCGAAAACAACCGCCAGCGCCTGGCGCTGTTTGCCGGCGGATTCCTCACCCTGTACCTGATCGTGCCTTACATTGGCATCACGCACAACGCCAAAAACCTGTGGAAAAAGCCAGCCGCCCAGCGCGTCCGCACGGGGCGCATCTCGCCGGAGGGCATCACCTACGGCGACAAACTGACCACCTGGGACAGCTATACGCGCAAATACCAGTATGACGACATGGTGCTGCTGCTCACCGCGCGCGGCGGCATGGCGCTGCTGCCGCGCCAATTCTTCCGCGACGAGATGGACTGGAAACGGTTCCGCCAGATGGTCACGCAATACGCGGTCAACGCCAAGGATTACACCCGCTAAATCACGCACCATCACCGCAGCCGGAGTTGACACACATGATTCAAGAACGCCCTTCGCTCTTCCGGATTATCTGGATGGATGCGGCAGCATTCATGGCTGCCCTCATTGCCATACTATTCCCAGCCTTCGTCCTGTACGATTACCTGCGCGGCGACATGCCCAGCCAGACCGTTCTGCTGATGTGCGGCGGGACTGTCCTGGTCGCGCTGGCTGTTCTGGCCTGGCGGTTGATCGCGATTTACAGCCTGTTCGACAATGCGCAGGAAGTCACCGCCACCATCACCAACTTAACGGCCTACCGCAGCCGCGGGCGGGTGACGTATGTCCTCATGGTTCAGAACCAAAAATATACGAACAGCAATGCGATCATGATTCGTGGAAAAGCCAGGGAACTACAGGTTGGCGAACAGAAAATCGCGCTGGTCAACCCCGATCATCCCCAAAAATCCATCCTCAGGGACCTGTATCTTTAGGTCATGGACATTGATTTTCAGGGCCAATACGAACAGCGCCATTCCCTGAGGGCTGTAAAAATGTATGGCACGCCTGATCAGCGGGGCACAATCTGGCGGGTGATCGTGTTTCTGAGCTTCACCGCGCTGGCCGCCGTGTTCACCTTTGCCGCACTGCAGGACGGTGATGCCGCACAGTTTTTTTAAGAACGAAAGCGATTGGCAGCGCTTCTGCCAGATGCTTGGGCATCATGTGATGGCGGCGAAATAATCGATCCCGAGCGAGGTGATGCCTCAATATTAAAAATAATGCGGGCGGTTCTTTGAACCGCCCGCATTGCGTGGTTTACTCCACCACTTCGCCCTGCACGGCAGCCTGGAAGGTCAGTCCCTGCGGGCCGCGCTCCACGACGATCGTGTCGCCCTCGCGGAACTCGCCTGCCAGGATCTTAAACGCCAGCGGGTCCTGCAGCTCGCGCTGGATGGCGCGTTTGAGCGGCCGCGCGCCGAAGTCGGGATCGTAGCCCACTTCCACCAGGTAGTCTCGCGCCGAATCGCTCACCTGCAGTGTGTAACCGCGTTCGGCCAGCAGTTTGGCTGCGCGCCGAAGCTGAATCGCGACGATTCCGTTCAGGTGCTCCTTGCCCAGCGGGTGGAACACCACAATCTCATCAATGCGGTTGAGGAATTCCGGCCTAAAGTGGTTCTGCAGCACGCGCGTGATCTCGTCGCGCGTCACGCTGCGCCCGCCTTCCCAGAGCTGGTTGCCCAGGTTCGAGGTCATAATGACCACGGCATTGCGAAAATCCACCGTTCGGCCCTGTCCGTCGGTCAGGCGGCCGTCGTCTAGCAGCTGCAGCAGCACGTTGAACACCTCGCTGTGCGCCTTCTCGATCTCGTCGAACAGCACCACGCTGTACGGGCGGCGGCGCACGGCCTCGGTTAGCTGCCCGCCCTCATCGTAACCCACGTAGCCAGGGGGCGCGCCGATCAGACGGCTGACGGTGTGCTTTTCTTGATATTCGCTCATATCAATGCGGATCATGGCACGCTCGTCGTCAAAGAGGAACTCGGCCAGCGCGCGCGCCAGCTCGGTTTTGCCCACGCCGGTGGGACCCAGGAAGATGAACGAACCAATCGGGCGGTTGGGGTCCTGCAGCCCGGCGCGCGCGCGGCGCACCGCATTGGAAACCACCCGCACAGCGTCATCCTGCCCCACCACGCGCTGGTGCAGGCCCTCTTCCATGCGCAGCAGCTTTTGCGTTTCGCCTTCCAGCAGCTTTGAAACCGGGATGTGCGTCCAGCGCGAGACGACGGCAGCCACCTCTTCGGCATCCACCTCTTCTTTCAACAGCGAGCCGCCCGTCTGCAGCTCCTTGAGCTTGCGCTCGGCTTCGGCCAGGCGCGCCTCCAGCTCGCGCAGCGATCCATAGCGCAGCCGCGCGGCCGTTTCCAGGTCCGATTTGCGCTCGGCGCGCTCAATTTGCTGGCGGGTCTGCTCAATTTTTTCCTTCACCTCGCGCAGCGCGGCAATGGCCTGCTTCTCGTTTTGCCAGCGCCCGGTCAACTGGGCCGAATGCTCCTTCAGGTCGGCCAGCTCCGCTTCCAGCTTCTCCAGCCGCTCCTTCGAGGCTTTGTCCTTTTCCTTTTTCAGCGCTTCGCGCTCAATCTCCAACTGCATCACCTGGCGGTCCACCTCGTCCAGCTCCTGCGGCTTTGAATCAATTTCTGTGCGCAGGCGCGCGGCGGCCTCATCCACCAGGTCAATGGCCTTGTCCGGCAGGCGCCGGTCGGTGATATAGCGCGCCGAAAGCGTGGCCGCAGCGATGACGGCCGGGTCGGTGATGCGCACACCGTGATGCACCTCATATTTTTCCTTCAACCCGCGCAGGATGCTGATGGTATCTTCGACCGAGGGTTCTTCGATCAGCACCGGCTGGAAGCGGCGTTCCAGCGCGGCATCCTTCTCAATGTGCTTGCGGTATTCATCCAGTGTGGTCGCGCCAATCAGGTGCAGTTCGCCGCGCGCCAGCAGCGGCTTGAGCATGTTGCCGGCATCCATCGCGCCCTCGGCCGCGCCCGCGCCGACCACCGTATGCATTTCATCGAGGAAGACAATAATTTCACCCCGTGATTCGGTAATTTCCTTCAGCGCGGCTTTCAAACGTTCTTCAAATTCACCGCGGTACTTGGCGCCGGCCACCATTGCGCCCAGGTCAAGTTGAATGATGCGTTTCTTTTTGAGGCCCTCAGGCACATCACCCTGCACAATGCGCTGGGCCAGGCCCTCGGCAATGGCAGTCTTGCCCACGCCGGGCTCGCCGATCAGCGCGGGGATGTTCTTGGTGCGCCGTGAAAGAATTTGAACCACGCGGCGGATCTCTTCGTCACGCCCGATGACCGGATCCAGCTTGCCCTGGCGGGCCAGCGCGGTCAGGTCGCGGCCGTATTTTTCCAATGCCTGATAGGTTTCCTCTGGGTTTTCGCCGGTCACGCGCTGCGATCCGCGGATGCTCTGCAGCGCCTTGAGGATGGCGTCCTTGGTCAGGCCGAAGGAAGCCAGGCGTTTGCGTTCGGTCGAATCCGTCAATCCGAGCAGGATGTGCTCGGTGGAAACGTAATCATCCTGCATGCCTTTGGCATAGCGTTCGGCTGCATCCAGCGCGTCGACCGCAGTCTGCGCCAGGCCTACTTCGCCGCCTGCCCCGGTGATTTTCGGGCGGCTGTCCAGGTCCTTCATTAATTCCTCGCGCAGCGCCAGCACGCTGCCGGCCACGCGCGTGACCACCGCCGGGGCCACGCCCTCGTCCTGGCGCAACAGCGCCAGCAGCAAGTGGGCTGGCTCGATGGCCTGATGGTTCAAATCGCGC
>DAOUGY010000021.1:0-3222 GCA_034428975.1 Anaerolineaceae bacterium
CATTGGCCCTGCGCCCAAAGTTCATCATTTGCGATGAGCCGGTTTCAGCGCTGGATGTATCCATTCAGTCTCAGGTGCTCAACATCCTGAAAGACCTGCAAAAAGAATTTGGCCTGACGTACCTGTTCATTGCCCACAACTTGAGCGTGGTGGAGCACATTTCTGACCGGGTGGCGGTGATGTACCTGGGCAAGATGGTGGAGCTGGCTTCGCGCGAGGATCTGTTCCGCAAGCCGCTGCACCCCTACACCAAAGCGCTCATGTCGGCCATTCCCATCCCGGATCCCAAGATTCGCCGCGAACGCATCATCCTCAAAGGCGACGTGCCCAGCCCGCTCAATCCCCCGTCCGGCTGCCGTTTCCATCCACGCTGCCCGATGGCCGTGGCGCAATGCGCGGTGGAAGAGCCGCCGTTTGTGGAAGTGGAACCGCAGCACTGGGCTGCTTGCTGGCTGGCCGGAAAATAGAAGCCGCTCTTTTTCCAAGAGCTCCCACCCAGCCTCCCCCATTTTCACAGAAAATGGGGGAGGTGCCGTAGGCGGAGGGGGCTGTAGACGTAGGGGGCTGTAAGCACGTTGGTCTTGTCCATTCATGAGACGCCGTCTTACCTGACAAAAATGTTGACGGCACCGGCAAGCATTTCCACTTATCTTCTTTACACTTGACATATAATAAAGCTATGACACTCCACCATATCCTGATTGTCGACGATTCGCTTGAACTGGGGCGCTTGCTGCAGGCCTCGGTGCGCACCCTCGACTCTGAATACAAAGTCATGCTGGTGCCTTCCGCCGAGGAAGCCATGCTGGAAGTGACCCGACCGCAGCTCAGTCTGTTGGTGGCGGATGTGCGCCTGCCGGGCATGACGGGTTTTGAGCTGGCCAAAAAGGCGCGCGCGCGTCATCCCAGGCTCAAGCTGATCTTCATCACCGGCATGACAGACGCCAGTGTGCAGCAGCAGGCCATCGACGCCGGCGCGGATTTCTTCTTCCGCAAGCCCATGCATATGCCCGAGTTTCTGGACGCGGTGGAAACCTGCCTGGGCAAATCGGCGGCAGCGCCAGTGGAAGCGCCCGCCCTGCCGGTCCAGCCCGAGCTTTCGGCAGACCGCCTGTCCGGCGAATTGACCGATCTGCGCCATGTGCTGGGCGCGCAAACCGCCTACCTGCTGGATGCCGACGGGCGCACGGTGGCTCGCGCCGGTGAAGTGGTCGGTGAAAAGCCCGAAGAGGCCTGGATGCCGTTGATCATGGCGGCGGTGAGCACCGGGGATAAACTGGCGCGCCAGTTGGGTAGTGATCAGCCCAGTGGCGTGCAGGTGGTGCGGGGCGAACGCTATGAACTGGCCTTTGCTCCCCTCGGCACATTGACCGCCGTGCTGGTCTTCTCGCGTGGCAAGCGCGATACGCGCCTGGCGCTGGCTTGCAGCGAACTGCTGGCCTTGCAGCAAACTTTTAGCCGCCCGCTGGAGGTGACCCCTCCGCAGACGATCACTGAAACCGCCCCGCGTAGTGTGGTGGAAGTGCCCGCCGCGCTGCCGGCGGAGCCGGAAAGCGCGCCTGCTTCCGCAGCCGAAGAGGCGCCCCAGGAAGGTGAAGAAGAGTTTGCCGCCCTGTTTGAAGCCAAAAGCAAGGCGGGTTTCAAGAAAAAAGAGCTGGACGAGTTTTGGGAAAAGGCATCACGCCTGCAAACGGGCAGCCTGCGCACCAAGGATGCGCTCAGCTATGATCAGGCGCGTCAATTGGGGTTGGCCCCTGGTGAGCAGGGAGAAAAATAACCGTCCTGACACTGCCGCTGCGGGTAAAAGTGTGTTAAAATCAAAACCCGTGCAGCGATGCTTTGGGGCGTGGTGCAATGGCAGCACACCAGACTTTGGATCTGTGGATCTTGGTTCGAGTCCAGGCGCCCCAGCCTTTCAAAACCCGTTATGTGTTCTGATCATTGTACCGGCCCGGTTTCGGGCACCCTGTGAAGACGAGCTTTGGCGCAACCGCGGTGTTGCGCGGGGCTCGTTTGTTTTTTCCCAAAAAGGACCGGCGCACCGCGAATGCCGGACTTGAGGAGTGAGTGATTTATGAAGGTTGCTGTGGTAATTCTCGCCGCCGGGCAGGGCACACGCATGAGATCGCGCCTGCCCAAAGTGCTGCACCCGCTGGCCGGGCGCCCGCTGATCGATTATTCGCTGCGCGCGGCGCGTGCGGTGAGCGCCGAACCGCCGGTGGTGATCATCGGGCACGGCGCCGAGGCGGTGCAGCGTCAGGTGGGTGATGCAGCGCGTTTTGCGCTGCAGGCGCAACAACTGGGCACGGCCCACGCCCTGATGCAGGCCGAAAGCCTGCTGCGCGGGCAGTCTGACCTGGTGGTGGTGATCAGCGCGGACATGCCGTTGGTGACCGGCGAAACCCTGCAGCAACTGGTGGACATGCAGCGCGGCAACTCCGGGCCGCTTTCCATGCTCACCATCCTTTCGGATAACCCGCGCGGTTTTGGGCGCATTGTGCGCGCCGCCGACGGCAGCGTGCGGGCCATTGTCGAAGAAGCCCAGGCCACGCCCGAACAACTGGCCATCAAGGAGCTGAACGCGGCCATTTACTGCTTCAATGCCGCCTGGCTGTGGGATGCGCTGCGCGCCGTGCCGCTTTCGCCCAAGGGCGAATATTACCTGACCGATACCGTGGCGCTGGCCGTACAGGCCGGGCAGCCCGTGCTGGCGCAGGAGATGGCGGACGCCGCAGAAGCCATGGGCATCAACAACCGCGTGCACCTGGCCGAGGCCGAATTGCTGATGCGCAAGCGCATTAACCAGCGACTGATGCTGGCGGGTGTGACGATCATTGACCCGTCATCGACATACATCGAAGACAGTGTGCAAATCGGGCAGGATACGGTGGTGTGGCCCAATACATACCTGCGCGGCACCACCGTCATCGGCGAAGAGTGCGTCATCGGCCCGGATACGATCATCGAGCACACACGGGTTGGCAATCGCTGCACGATCCTGGCCTGCCTGTTGGAAAAAGCCGTGCTGGAAGACGGCGTGAGCATGGGGCCGTTTGGTCACCTGCGCAAGGGCGCCCACCTGGCCGAAGGTGTGCACATGGGCAACTTTGGCGAGGTGAAGGATTCGTATCTCGGCCCGGGTACGAAGATGGGGCACTTTTCGTATATTGGCAATGCGCACATCGGCGCGAACGTCAACATCGGCTGCGGCACGGTGACGTG
>DAOUGY010000022.1:0-9120 GCA_034428975.1 Anaerolineaceae bacterium
CGCCGCCTACGCGGCCGGCCTGGCGGTTGGCTTCTGGGAGAAGGTCGAAGATCTGCGCGCCAATTGGGGCAAGGATCGCGAATGGGATCCCAAGATGGATGCTGCCACCCGCGAGAAGCTCTACAAGGGTTGGAAGAAAGCCGTTACCCGCACCTTTGACTGGATCGAGTAATCGGTTTTTGAACCAATAATAAAGGGGCGGGTGAATAAAATCCCCGCCCCTTTCATGGATATTGACCAAATTCCGGATTGGAGATGGCATGTCGAAGAACAAAAACGTACCGGCCAGGAAAAACAATACCCAACCATCCACCGACGCGCCGCAGCGCGGATGGCTGAAGATGCGCACGGGTTTACTGGTGATGCTCCTGGCCAGCATCGCTTTTGGTGTTTTTGTGATCCTGACCGGCCTGCAGCAGGGGCTGAAGTTTAGCGAAGTATTGCCCACAGCGGGGCTGTACATGGTGATGATGTGGGGGGTTTTCGGAATCATGATGCTGTTTTTCCGATTTACCCGCCGGCAGTAAGATGCAAATGGATGTGCGACTCCCCACGACACCGCAGGAGTGGGAGGCGCTATGGGCTCCCTACGACGAATCAACCTACTCCCTGGCCCTGAACGCCTTGCAGCCCGAGGATGTCGTGCTGGAGATCGGCGCCGGCGATTTGCGCCTGGCGCGCCGTATGGCAGGCCAGGTTCGGCGGGTTTTTGCGGTGGAGCGAAACCCGCAATTGCTTCAGACGGATGATCCGCTCCCCCCGAATTTGGAAGTGATTTGCGCGGATGCGCGCGAGTGGACGTTTCCAAAAAGCGTGACCGCTGCCGTGCTGTTGATGCGGCACTGCACCTGTTTCGGCCTTTATTTTGCCCGCTTGAAAGCGGCGGGCGTGAGCCGGCTGATCACCAACGCCCGTTGGGGGATGGGTGTGGAGGTGATCGATGTGCAGGCACCGCGCGGTCTGTATTCCACGGCCCCGGCAGGCGAATATGCCTGCGATTGCGGCGCCGCCGGCTTTAAACCCGGCGACCCTGAGCGATTTACGGCGGCGGATGCGCACCATTGTTCAGAAGTAAGCTGCTGTCCGGCGTGCGCCGGCAGTGGATAATCTCACCCTAGCTCAGCGAGAGAAGCCATGAAGAAACCCAGCGTACTTGTATTGGGGGCAGGTTTTACCGGCGTTGCCGTGGCCTATGACCTGGCCCTGCGCGGCTTCGATGTTGAAGTGGTCGAACGAGGCGAAATTGCCAGTGGAACTTCCGGCCGGACGCACGGCCTGCTGCACTGCGGCGGGCGTTATGCCGTGAAGGACCAGGAATCGGCCATCGAATGCATCGATGAAAACACCATCCTGCGCAAAATCGTCCCGGATGTGATTGAACCCAATGGCGGCCTGTTTGTGGGCATCAACGACTCCGACCTGGCCTATGCCGAGGATTTTATTAAGGGCTGCGAAGCCTGCCACATCCCCATCACCCAGTTGACGCCCGAACAGGCGCGGAAAATGGAACCGGCGCTCACCAAAGAAACGGTGATCGCCTTCACCGTGCCGGACGGCACCTTTGACCCGCTGCGGCTGGCCTTTGCTTTTGCCGCATCGGCCTGCAAGCACGGCGCGCGTTTTCGCACCTACACCGAGATGACCGAGTTCCTCACCGATGGCAAGGGCAACGTGACCGGCGTGAAGTACTGGGACCGGGCGCGCAACGAGCGCGGTGAACTGCACGCCGACCTGGTGGTGAACGCCACCGGCGCGTGGGTGGGCGAAGTGGTTGGCCCGCTGGGCGCGCATGTGCCGATTAAACCCACGCCGGGCGTGATGGTGGCTTATGATCAGCGCCTTTGCACCCGCGTGATCAACCGCCTGGCGGCCCCCGGCGACGGCGACATTATCCTGCCGCAGCGCCGCATGATGGTGGTGGGCACCACGTCCTTTGAGGTGACCGACCTGGACTATGTGCCGGTGATTGACGAGCAGGTGGATGCCATGCTGAAACACGGCGGCGATTTGCTGCCCGGCCTGCGCGAAACCAACCCGCGCGGCAAGTACATGGCCACCCGCCCGCTGATCGGCTCGGGCATTCAGGGCCGCAGCGTGGCGCGCACCTTCAAGTGCTTCGATCACGCCGAAAGCGACAACATCGAAGGCCTGGTGACCATCACCGGTGGCAAAGCCACGACGCTGCGCCTGATGGCCGAAAAGACGGTGGATATGGTGTGCAAGAAGATGGGGATCGGTGTCGAGTGCACCACGGCAGACCGCCGGCTGGAATCCTACCGCGATTACTACAAGTACAAATAGAGGGATGACCCTATGAGCACAACCCGATGGACGGTTACATTCCAGGTCTATCGCCAGAAGGGCGGTGAAGCGCCGCACTACCAGGACTTTGTCCTGGAGGTGGACCCGGAGGAGTATGTGCTGGACGCGGTGGAGCGCATCTGGGCGTTCCACGATCGTTCGCTGTGTTTCCGGCACGCCTGTCACCATTCCACCTGCGGCGCATGCGGCATGCGCGTCAACGGCGTGGAGAAGTTGACCTGCATCACAACGATTAAGTCCGTCACGCAGAACGGCGGCACGGTGCGCATGGACCCGCTGCGCAATTTCATCATCATCAGCGACCTGGCCGTGGACATGGGCTCGATGTATCGCAACAATGAGCGCGTCGGACAGCTTTCGGTGAACGCCGACAAGCGCGAAGCGATTGAGCCGGAACTACGCCCGGCGGCCCGCATGACCCCGCCGGAAGAGGGCGTGGAATATATGCGCCTCTCGGACTGCATCGAATGCGGTCTGTGCATCAGCGCCTGCCCGGTTTCGGGCAGCTCGGAAGAGTACGTCGGCCCGGCGGTGTTGGCGGCGGCGCATCAGCACGGCGTAATCGGCCGGCCGGACGCGTTTGCCGTGGTGGATTCGGAAGACGGACTGTGGCGCTGCCACGCGGCATATGAATGCTCGGCGGTCTGCCCGTCGTTCGTCGATCCGGGCTGGCGCATCATGGACCTGCGCAAGAAAGTGATTGCAGAGCGGGTGCGCCGCTTCTTTAAAGGCGAAACCCGACCCGTGGCGGAGGTGAAATAATGGCCCAGGCAACCAAGCAAGTCAGTCCAATTACGCGCGCGCTGCGCTGGTTTGACCCGCGCGGCCGCACGATCAACACGATCATGTTCATCCTTAACCGCATCACCGGGTTGGGGCTGGTGCTGTATCTGTGCCTGCACCTGTTCATGCTGAGCAAGCTGATTCAGGGGCCCGAAGCGTATGACTCCTTCATCGCTCTGGCGCGCACGCCGGCAATCATGATCGGCGAGATTCTGGTGGTGAGCGCGGTGTTCATCCACGGTCTGAACGGCATTCGCATTGCGCTGATCAGCCTGGGCGTGGGCGTGCGCCATCAAAAGGCCATGATGCTGACCTTCCTGGGCGTCGCGCTGGTGGCCAGTGCGTACTTTGCCATTCGCATGTTGTCTCACCTGTTCTAGCGGTGGGAAAGGACTGAACCTTATGGAAAGCACAATTGGACCGAAAAAAGGCGAAGGCGCACTGCTCTGGCTGGCGAAGATCCTCACGGGCGTGCTGCTGATTGTGGTGATCATCATCCACCAGATTGCCAACCACCTGATCGTGGAAGGCGGCCTGATGACCTACGCCGATGTGGTGGTCTACTTCCAGAACCCGATCATCGTGGCGATGGAAATCTTCTTTGTGATCTTTGTGGTGGCGCATGCGCTGATGGGGTTGCGCTCGGTGATTTTGGACCTGAATCCGTCGCGCGCGGCGCTGACGATCGTCAACTGGCTGTTTGTGTTGTTGGGCAGCGGCGCGATCCTCTACGGCATCTATCTGGCGCTGGAAATCGCTTCACGCAAAGCCGGCGCCTGAGCCGGGGAAAAGCAGGCCTTGCATGGTGGGATTGGTGCTGGTATCGCACAGCCGCGCGCTGGCCGACGCCCTGGTGGGGCTCATCGGCCAGATGACGCCCCCCGGACTGCCGCTGGTGGTGGCCGCCGGGGTGGGGGATGGCCGCGCCGAGTTTGGCACGGACGCTGTTGAGATCATGGACGCGATCCAACAGGTTGCTTCGGACGACGGCGTGGTGGTGCTGATGGATCTGGGCAGCGCAATTTTGAGCGCCCAGATGGCTGTGGATCTGCTGCCGCCGGAAATTGCCATGAAGGTGCGTTTCTGTGCGGCGCCCATGGTGGAAGGCGCCATTTCGGCGGCAGTGCAGATTTCGCTGGGGGCGGATATCGAAACGGTGTGCGCCGAAGCGACGTCTGCGCTGCTGCCCAAAATCGAACAAATCGGCGGGCCCGCAGCCGAGCCGGAAGCGGCTGTGGCCGCCCCGGCCGGCAGCGAGCAGCGAGTGGTGGTGCGCCTGGTGAACCCGCACGGATTGCACGCCCGGCCGGCGGCGCAGTTTGTGCAGACTGCCAGCCAGTTTGATGCGGATGTGAAAGTGACCAACCGCACCACCGGACGCGGCCCGGTTTCGGCGCGCAGCATGAACGCTGTGGCCACACTGGGCGCGTTGAAAGAGCATGAACTGGAGTTGATCGCCTCGGGACGGCAGGCCGCCGAAGCGCTGGACGTTCTGCGCGCCATGGTGGAGGCCGGTTTTGGCGAGATGGAATCCGCGCCGCCCGCTCCGCTGTCTGTTCCGGCCAAAGCCCCGGCGGCCGAGCCGGGCGCACAGGCCGGGGTTGCGCTTTCGGAAGGCTTTGCCCTGGGACGCCTGCACCATCAACGCGCGGCGGCCCCGGTGGTGAGCGCCGAACCGGCCGCCGACCGCCCTGCCGAGCGCGCAAAGCTGGAGCGGGCTTTGCAGCATGTGGCCGCGGCAATTGCCGAGCGCCGCATGCAGACCGAACGGCGGGTGGGCCGGGAACAGGCGGCGATATTTGATGCGCACCTCCTGATATTGCAAGACCCGGAGATGAGCGCCGCGGCGGTGGCGGGCATTGAACAGCGCGGCGAAAACGCGGCCTATGCCTGGAATCAGGCGGTGGAAGCCGCCGCGCAGAGCTACCGCGAGCTGGACGATGAGTATTTGCGCCAGCGTGCCGCCGATGTGCTGGATGTTGGCCGGCAGGTGCTGGTGGAACTGACCGGCGGCGCGCCGGTGAGCGCGGCACTGCCCGGCGAAGGCGCGGTGATCCTTTACGCGCACGAAATCACCCCCACGGAAACTTCCGCGCTGGACATGGAGCGCGTGCTGGCCATGCTGAGCCAGGAAGGCGGCCCGACATCGCATGCCGCCATTCTGGCGCGCGCGCTGGGCGTTCCGTCTGTTTCGGGGCTGGGCGAGGCGCTGGACACCCTGCCCGACGGCACTCTGCTGGCGGTGGACGGCAGCCGCGGCATGGTGTGGATCGATCCGCCCGACGACGTGCGCGCGCGCATCGAGGCGCAGCGCAGCGCCTGGCTGGAACAGCGCCGCAAGCTGCTCTCCACCAGCCACGAAGCGGGACGCCTGAAGGACGGCCGTAAAGTGGAAGTGGCCGCCAACATTGGCGGCGAGAAGGACGCGCTCAAGGCTGCCGAGAACGGCGCCGACGGCGTGGGTCTGCTGCGCACCGAATTTCTCTTCCTGACGCACGAGACCCCGCCGACGGAGGAAGAACAGGTGGCCGCGTTGACTCCGGCGGTGGCGGCTCTGCAGGGCAAGCCGGTGGTGGTGCGCACGCTGGACGTGGGCGGCGACAAGGCGCTGCCGTATATTCAACTGCCGCCGGAAGCCAATCCCTTCCTGGGGGTGCGCGCCGTGCGTCTGTGCATGCAGCAGCCCGACCTGTTCCTGACGCAGTTACGCGCCATTTTGCGCGCGGGTCTGGCGGGCGAGGTGCGCATTATGACGCCCATGGTGGCCAACCTGGACGAGATCGACTTCATTCACCGCAGCGTGCAGCAGGCCCACGATGAACTGGCCCGCGCCGGTGTGGCGCATGCCTGGCCGCTGCAGGTGGGCATCATGGTGGAAATTCCGGCCGCGGCGCTGACCGCGCGCGAGCTGGCCCCGCATGTCGATTTCTTCTCCATCGGCACCAACGATCTGACGCAATACACCCTGGCGGCCGAACGCGGCAACCCGGCCCTGGCCGGTTTTGCCGATGCGCTGCACCCGGCGGTGCTGCGCTTGATCGATCAGGTGGTGCAGGGCGCGCACGCCGCCGGCAAGTGGGTGGGCGTGTGCGGCGAGCTGGCCGGCGACCCGGCCGCCGCTCCGGTGCTGGTGGGGTTGGGTGTGGACGAGCTGAGCATGAACCCTGGCGCCATCCCGAAAGTGAAAGATGTGCTGCGGCGTGTGAGCGAAGCGCAGGCGCAGGCCCTGGCCCGGCAGGTGCTGGGGGCCTCCAGCGCTGCGCAGGCGCGCAGTCTGGCGCGGGCATTTGTCGAGCGCACCCTGGCGGATTGAGCCCGACGGATGGATAAAAAACGGCACCTTCTGACCCGTTCAGGAGGTGCTTTCTTGTCGGCAGACGCGATACAATAAGAGAATAACCCGTTTAAAGGAAACAAAATGATCCCAAGCTTGCCGGCGGTGGTTTTACTGGGCGATATCAATATGGACATGTTCCTGGACGTGCCGGAATACCCGGCGCCGGGCGGTGATACGCACGTGTACGACCTGACGATGCGCGGCGGCGGCTCGGTGTCCAACACGGCGGTGGGGCTGGCGCGCCTGGGCGCGGCGGCACGGCTGGTGGCGTGCGCCGGTGACGACGCCTGGGGCGATGCCGCATTGGACGGCTTGCGCCGGGCGGGCGTGGAGTTGAAGCACGTTCAACGGCGAGCGGGCGTTTCCACCGGGCTGATCTTCGTGGCGGTGACGCCTGACGGCGAGCGCACCATGTTCAGCTACCGCGGGGCCAACGCCCGGCTGGGCCCGGAACAAATTACGCCGGACATTTTTGAGGGCGCGGGCGTGCTTCATCTTTCTGGATATGCTTTCCTCAAGGCGCCTCAAAGCGAGGCCGCCTGGCGTGCTGTGCGCCTGGCCGCCGGGGCCGGGCTGCGCCGCACGCTGGATCTGGGCGTGGACCCCGCACGCGCGCCGGGCATCGACATGCCGCGCCTGCTGGACGGGCTGGATACGCTGGTGGTCAGCGCGGGTGAGGCGTGCCGCCTGACGGGTGAGAGCGAACTGCCGGCGGCGGTGCAGGGCTTGCTGCGGCGCGGCGTGAAGACGGTGGCCGTCAAACTGGGCAAGGACGGCTGCCTGGTGGCGGAGCCGGGGAACACGGCGCGCATTCCCGCTTTTAGCGTGACGGCGGTGGATGCCACCGGCGCAGGGGATGCCTTCAGCGCGGGCATGATTTACGGCTTGCTGGCGGGCCTTAGCCTGGGCGCGCGCGGACTTTTGGGCAATGCCAACGGCGCGCTGACGACCACACATCGCGGCGGCGGCGAATCGCTGCCGGACCGGCAAACGCTGGCGGATTTTCTACGGGTGCAGCCGCCGGCTGGTGATGTGCCGTCCGCCTGGCGCGAAGCCGCGCTGGCCTGCCTGGAACGCTGATCGCCGTTCGTTATCGTCGAAGCGCAGCGAAATTGGAAAACGGGGTACAATCCTGAGCATGCCCGAAGCCGAATCCATTCCCGGTCAGCCAGACATCCTTCCGGTCACCAACCGGCGCGAATTGATCCTGATCCGCGCCATGTACTTCTTTTATTTCTCCGGTTACGGCCTGACCAATGTTTACTTGAACGTCTATTTGCTGCAAGCCGGGTTGAACGGTGTGCAGATTGGTGCGATCAACTCGGCGGCGGCGCTGGCCGGGCTGATCTCCAGCCCGTTGTGGGGCATCCTCAGCGATCGCTTTGGCCTGCGGCGCTTTTTGATGATCGCCTCGGTGATCGGCGCGGGGTTGAGCTCGGTGGCGCTGGCCTTCATGGACTCGTTCGCAGGGCTGCTGGTCGTGGCGGCTGCCAATACGTTCTTTGTCAGCACCGTGCCGCCCCTGGTGGACGCCATGAACCTTAAGTTCCTGGGCGGCGACCCCAACCGCTACGGCATGCAGCGCCTGTGGGGCACCGCCGGGTATATCCTGATGACCACCGGAATGGGGTTTGTGCTGCGCAATGTTGATCTGGAGTGGGTCTTTTACGCTTACGGGATTTTGATGGGGGTGGTGCTGTTGGTGGTGCTGCAACTGCCGCGCGAGGACATTCGCGTTGGTTCGTCGTTCTCGCGCCGCTTTTTGGATTTGCTGCGTCAGCCCGCCTGGCAGGTCTTCTCGGTCAGTATCTTCCTGTTCGCGGTGGCGCTCAACGGCATGCACACCTATCTGAGCGTGTACATCACCTCGTTGGGCGGCAGCGAGAGCCTGGTGGGATTGAGCTGGGGGTTGGGAGCGGTTTCGGAATTGCTGCTGCTGCTGGCAGGCGCGCGGTTGATTCGCCGGTTTGGCGTGCGGCGGCTGCTGCCGGCGGCCTTCTTCTTCCTGACGGTGCGCATGGTGCTGTATGCACTGATGCGCAATCCGGCGCTGGCGGTGCCCATCGGCTTGATGCACGGCATCTCCTTTGCGCTGTTCTGGCTGTCGGCGGTGGTGTATGTTAATGAGATCACGCCGGAAAACCTGAAGACCACCGGGCAGGCGCTGCTGACCGCACTGCTCAGCCTGGGCAGCATGGTCACCGCGCCGTTGGGTGGGGCGGTGTTTGACCGGTTTGGATTGCCGTGGGTGTTCGCGATGTATGCCGTTTTCAGTCTGGCGGCGATCGTTGTACTGGCGGCAGGACGGCGGGCCATGCGGCGCGCCGCGTAGGACGGCGTCAGCCCAAGATTTGGCGCATGACCTGCGCCAGAGCCAGCCCCAGCGCGCGGTGACCGTCCTCGTCGAGGTGCACGGCATCCAGGCGGCAGGGTTGGGCAAATTGCGCGGCATCCACATAATGGCAGGCGCAGCGTTCGGCCATGCGGGCATACAGCGGAGCCAGTTTTTGACTTTTCTCCGCCACCTCACGCCCGCCGAAATAATCTACACTTTCCGTTTCTTCTATGAAGTCGCCGACCCGAATGGGCGAGACGAGCAGCACCCGTGGCGCCGCGCCGCCCGGACCGCAGCCGTAGCTTTGCGCCAGTTTGACCAGTTCGGCGGCGCCCAGGGCGAT
>DAOUGY010000023.1:0-1546 GCA_034428975.1 Anaerolineaceae bacterium
CTAGAGGCTGGTGTTACAATCACAAAAGATACAGAATTCATCAACCACGAAGAACCCGAAGTACACTGATGAAATTGTTTACCAAATAGGTTTTCACTAAAGTCTCTGCTACGTGACCTTTGTGGTTAATTCATAAAAAAATCGTTCTCCAGCGAGGCGCCTCATGACAGATCTTCTTTACCAGACTGACAGCTACCTCAAAGAATTCGACGCCGTCGTGACGGCTGTGGACACCGAAGCCCGCGCCGTATTGCTCGACCGCAGCGCTTTCTACCCGGGCGGCGGCGGTCAGCCGGCCGACGCTGGCGTGCTGACCTCCGGCGGCATTTCCTGGTCGGTGCTGCGCGCAAAAAAGGGTCTCGAGGGCGTCTGGCACCTGCTGGGCGGCGAAACACCACCACCGTATACCGGTACACGCGTACACGGTCAGATCGATTGGGAGCGCCGCTATCAACTGATGCGCACGCATAGCGCGCTGCATATCCTGTGCGGCGTGGTCTTCCGCGACTACGGCGCCCAGGTCACCGGCGGCGATATGGAACCACTCAAGGGGCGCATGGATTTCGAGTTTGAGAACCTCAGCAAAGAGCTGGTCGGCGTCATCGAGGAGGCGGTCAACCGCGAGGTGCAGGCTGCCCATGCAGTTCGCGTGCGCATCCTGCCGCGCGAGGAGGCGTTCGCCATCCCGGACTTGATTCGCACCAAGATCAACCTGCTTCCGCCTGAAATCCAGGAAATTCGCACGGTCGAGTTGGTAGGCTTGGACCTGCAGGCGGACGGCGGCACGCATGTCGCCAACACCCGTGAGGTCGGCCGAATCCATGTGACGGATTACAAAAGCAAGGGGAAAATTAACAAGCGAATCTACATCGAAATGGATTGAAATTTAAGATCCCAAAGGATTAATATGCCTGCCATAACCATTCTGATCATTCTGCTGGTTTTGCTGATATTCCTGATTGCCTTCATCCTCGTGCGCACCAGTCCGTTTCTGCGCCCGAGTGAGCCGGTCGAACCGGTTGAACTGAAGGAAGTTGACCCAGACTTCGTCGCCAACCACCTGGCGGAAGCGGTACGCTGTGCAACCATCTCGCGCAGCGAGGTCGAGGCCACGGACCTGGCACCTTTCCGCGAGCTGCGGCGTGTACTGGAGTCACAGTACCCGCGCGTGCATGCCACCCTGGAGCGCGAGATCGTCTCGGATGCCTCGCTGCTCTACTCTTGGCGCGGAACCAACCTGGAACTGCCGCCCGTGCTCTTCTGCGCGCACCTGGACGTCGTCCCGGCTGACCCGGGCACATTGGACCAATGGGAGCACGAGCCCTTCTCCGGCATGATTGCAGATGAATACATCTGGGGACGCGGCACCTTTGACATTAAATGCCAGGTGATCGCGCTGCTGGAAGCTGCCGAATTGCTGATCGCAGACAACTTCCGGCCTGAGCGCAGCATCTACTTCGCTTTTGGGCAGGACGAGGAAATTGGCGGCACAAAAGGCGCAGCACAGATCGCAGCCTTGCTGGCGGAGCGCGGCGAACATCTTGAG
>DAOUGY010000024.1:0-21056 GCA_034428975.1 Anaerolineaceae bacterium
TCCACCACTGCGCTCCGTACTGACCCGACCACCGCTCTGGCCTGGCACCCCGGAGATCAGTTCATGGTTTACGGCACGAACTCGGGCACGCTTGCCTGGTTACAACCGCTGTCCGAACAACATCTCGGATTATTGGAGGCCCACCGGCGCGCGATCAGCGGTCTGGCCTTTTCGCCCGATGGTCGGACGCTGTATTCCTCCGGCCTGGACGGCCAGGTGGCAATTTGGGATTTCTCCCCGGTGCTGCTCGTGCATCAACCGCTGGGCACTCTGCCGGAATCATCCCTCATGGAGCTGGAAAAACAAGGTCTACCAGCCGCCCGGTTTGCCCGCGAACTACTGCGCTGGAAGCACCAGTTCGATATTCAGATCGAACACCCTGCCCCCATCCAAACAGGTGAATTTGATATCCTGTTGTAAGCCGGCGTAGTGGTACATGGATGGTTTGGGGGTATAATCCAAACCTTGTCTGGCGATCAATCACTTGCAGGATTTTATTTGTGAACATTCTTCGTTGGTTAACCACGCCCAAAAATTCCCCTGAAATCGATCCGAAGAACTTTATGTACGTTCAGGTCGACGCCGTGGGCGTTGGGTTCGTGGCTGCGGCTGCCACCTTCTTGCCCATTTATCTCACCCGCCTGGGAGCCAGCACCATCCAGGTCGGTTTGCTCACCAGCATGCCGGCTGTCACGGGTTTGCTGCTGGCGATCCCGGTCGGCCGCTTCCTTCAACGCCGCCGTCACATCGTGCCCTGGTTCAGCTTCTCCCGCCTCGGAGTAATCACCTGTTACGCGCTCACCGGCCTGGCCGGTTTGTTGCTGTCAACCGGTTCGCTGATCCCAACTATTCTGCTGATCTGGGCATTGGCCACATTCCCGCAAATCATTCTGGCCATCACTTTCTCGGTGGTGATGAATGCGGTCGCCGGGCCGCAAGGCCGCTTTGAGTTGATGACCCGTCGTTGGTCCATCCTGGGCGCTACCACCTCCATTGGTGTCATCATCATGGGCCAGCTTTTGGACCGCATCCCGGAGCCGTACAACTACCCGGCCGTCTTTTTGGGCTGCTCTCTGGTTGCCACCCTCAGCTTCATTTTTTCCCGTCGTATCCGCCTGCCGGAAAGTACCCCACCGGTTGACACACCCGGGCAGTCGCTCCGGCAGCGCGTGTCGGGGTATTTGGATCGCATCAAAAGTGAAACGCCATTCGTATCGTTCATCTCCAAGCGGTTCGTTTTCCTGACCGGTGCCACGCTCGCCACACCGCTCTTTCCGCTCTACTTTGTTCGCGAAGTTCACGCCTCCGACAGCTGGATCGCGGCCATCAACACGGCTCAAACCGTCATCCTCATCATCGGGTATTTCATCTGGTCACAGCAATCCCGTCGGCGCGGCTCGCGCAGCGTGTTGGTTTGGGCCACCTGTGGCATTTCGCTCTACCCGGTGCTGGTGGCCATGACGCATGAACCTGCCATCATCATGGTCTTCGCCGGTTTCGCCGGAATTTTCCAGGCTGGTGTCGATCTGGTATTCTTTGATGAACTGATGAAACGCGTGCCGCCCGAATTCAGCGCCACATTTGTCTCGTTTGCGCAGAGCGTACAGTACATCAGCACCATCATCGCCCCGATGGTCGGCACCACCCTGGCTACCACCATCGGCCTTGCGCCCGCGCTGATCATCAGTGGTGTGCTGCGCTTCGTGGGTTTCCTGCTATTTGCCCTGGGTCGCGACGCCAAACCCGTATCCGCCTGAACTCTGCCATGTCCTCTCTTCATCTCTTTTTCATATATTTTTGATAATATTCGTTATAATTGTGAGCAAACCCATTCAGGAGAGGATTATGCCATCTCAAAAACCCGTCAAGAAGAAAAGCACCTCACAGGCTCCTATTCTATTAATTGCCGCCGGGCTGCTTTTAATGGTGGTCGCTGTTGTCATTTTGCTGTCCGGCCAGCCCGGCACCACGGCCGCCGTGGAGCCCACCACCCAATCGGCCCAACCCAATGCCGCGGCGACTGCCACGGCGGTGGCGTCGGTGCCGCGCATCACCCCGGCCGATGCGCTCAGCGCGCAACAGAACGAATCTGCTGTCATCGTCGATGTGCGTTCAGCCGCTGAATTTGCCCAGGCGCATGTGGCTGGCGCTATTAACATCCCGTATAACGACGTCGCGAATCGAATCAACGAGCTGGACCCCGCCCGCCCGGTGATCGCCTATTGTACCTGACCGGCGGAAGAATCCAGCGCTCGTGTAGCGCTCTTCCTGTCGCAGAATGGTTTCAGCAAAGTATCCGCCCTGCTGGGTGGCTTGACCGGTTGGCAAAACGCCGGTTTACCGGTTGAACCTTAATGTCTGACAATCCTGCTCAAATGTCAGGCAAATGACACTTTCAACCTTGACTTTTCCGGCCCGCATCCGTAGAATGGAAACGTAATTGCACCACACAAGACCGGGGAAGAGACCGAGCAATCGGCACCGAAGGGGCAAACCTGACTTAGGCAAAGGCCAGGCGAATCTCTCAGGTAAAAGGACCCTTGTCTGTCATTCCTCTGGAAAGTCGCAAACGACACCGAAGGGGCAAACCCACCAGGGCGAATCTCTCAGGTCTTTAACAGAGGGCGCGCAGTCTCATGCTGCGCGCCTTTTTGCCTTCTCATCCCCATATTTCCGCCAGGAGGTCTGTAATGAATATCCCGTCCAATCTCAAGTACACCAAGTCCGATGAATGGGTCAAAGTCGATGGCAATATTGCCACCATTGGCGTCACCGATTACGCTCAGGAACAGCTCTCCGATATCGTTTTTGTCGAAATCACCGTCAGTGATGGCGATGATGTCAAATCGGGCGAAACTATCGCCACATTGGAATCGGTAAAAGCCGCCGCGGATGTATCTCTGCCGATCAGTGGTACCGTCACGGCCATCAACGAAGCCCTCGCCAACACGCCCGAGCTGGTCAACAGCGACTCCTTCGGCGCAGCCTGGATGATCAAGGTTGAGATTGCCGATCCCGCTGAACTCAACGGCCTGCTCGATGCGGCCGGATACGAGAAGTATTGCGAAGAGCGGAGCCACTAATGTTCATTCCCCATTCCGATTCCGAACGCGAGGAGATGCTTCGGACCATCGGCGTGAAGAGCGTTGAAGAGCTCTTCCTCGATGTGCCCGAAAAGCATCGCTACCCGCGCCTGAATATGCCCGAAGCGCTTTCGGAAATGGAAGTGGCGGCGCAGCTTCAGGAATATGCAGTGGTGAACGAAACCACTCGCGACCTCGTGTGTTTCCTCGGCGCCGGCGCTTACAACCACTACACTCCGGCCGTCGTGGACGCCATCATCCGCCGGGGCGAGTTCCTGACCGCCTATACCCCCTATCAACCCGAAGTATCCCAGGGCACTCTGCAGGCCATATTTGAGTTCCAAAGCCTGGTCACCAGTCTGACCGGCATGGATGTCAGCAATGCCTCGCACTATGACGGCGCAACCGCGACCGCCGAAGCGGCGGTGATGGCCTATCACCATTTCCGTGGCAAGCGCAACAAGATCATTGTCTCTCCCGGCGTCAACCCAATGTATCGCGCCACCCTGCGCACCTACATGCAGGGTTACACCGATCTGACCATCACCGGCGATGACAACACCGATCCGTTTGCCGGCCCCGAATCGCTGCTGACGCTGGTGGACAACCAGACCTCTCTGGTTGTAATCCAGTACCCCGATTTCTTCGGCCGCATCTATGACTTCACCGATTTCGCTACCAAAGTGCACGAAAGCGGCGCGCTGCTGGCTGTGGCAGTCAACCCCACGGCTTTGGCAATCTTGAAGACCCCCGGTGAGATGGGCGCCGATATTGTGGTGGGAGAAGGTCAACCGTTGGGCATCCCGCTCTCCTTTGGCGGCCCGTATGTCGGTTTGTTTGCCACCAAGAAAGAATTTGTACGCAAGATCGCCGGTCGCCTGGTAGGCGAAACGCAGGATGCGCAAGGCCGCAAGGGTTACGTTCTCACCCTCACCGCGCGCGAACAGCATATCCGCCGCGAAAAGGCCACCTCCAACATCTGCACCAATCAGGGTCTCATCGCTCTGGCTGCCACGGTGTATATGAGCTCTCTCGGCAAAAACGGCCTCACCCAGGTGGCCAACCTGTGCTACCAGAAGGCCCATTACGCCGCCGAGGAGATCAACTCCATCCGCGGTTTCTCGGTGAACTTGAAATCGCCGTTCTTCCATGAATTCGTCGTCAAATGCCCGCGCCCGGCGGCCGATGTGCTCGACCATCTGCTCGAGCATGACATTCTCGGTGGATACGACCTGGGCAAGGATTACCCGGCGCTCAAGGATTATCTGCTGGTCGCGGTGACCGAAATGAATACGCGCGAAGAAATCGACCTGCTGTGCGACGCCCTGAAGGAGGTCGGCAATGACTGAACCTACCATCTATGAACTTTCCTCTCCGGGACGTGTCGGTGTGCGCTTCCCGCAATCCGACGTGCCCGAAACGGCCCTGCCCAAAGGTCTGACGCGCGAAAACCTGCCCTTGCCGGAACTGTCGGAGCTGGACGTCGTACGCCACTTCACCCGCCTGTCGCGTCTGAACTACTCGATTGACTACGGGTATTACCCGCTGGGGTCGTGCACCATGAAGTACAACCCCAAAATCAACGAGGAAACCGCGCGCCTGCCCGGTTTTGCCTTCACCCATCCACTGCAGCCGATTGAGACCGTCCAGGGCAACCTGGCCCTTATGTACCAGCTGCAAGAATGGCTGAAAGAAATCGCCGGTTTCGCCGGCGTTACGCTGCAGCCCGCAGCCGGCGCCCACGGCGAATTCACTGGCGTGATGATCATGCGCGCCTATCACCTGTCTCGCAACGACGTGAAGCGCACGCGCATCCTCATCCCCGATTCCGCTCACGGCACCAACCCGGCGACCTCTTCCATGGCCGGCTTTGAAGTCGTGCCGGTTCCCTCGGACGCGCGCGGCAATGTCGATCTCAATGCCTTGCGCCCGCTGTGCGACGACACGCTGGCCGGTCTGATGCTCACCAACCCCAACACCCTCGGCCTGTTTGAAGAGAATGTGCTGGAAGTGATCGAGATGGTCCATGCGGCCGGTGGTTTGGTTTATGGCGACGGCGCCAACCTCAATGCGCTGCTTGGTGTTGTGCGCCCCGGTGACCTGGGTATCGACATCATGCACTTCAACCTGCACAAAACCTTCTCCACCCCGCACGGTGGTGGTGGTCCGGGCTCCGGTCCGGTGGGCGTGGCCGCCCATCTGGTAGACTTCCTGCCCGCTCCGCTGGTGGAAGTGGTGGAAGAAGGCGACGATGAAACGCCGCCGCTCTTCGGATTTGTCTACCCGGCAAAGACTATCGGTCGGGTGAAATCCTTCTGGGGTCACTTCGGCATGATGGTTCGCGCGTTCACCTACATCGCCATGTACGGCGCTTCCGGTATGCGCGAAATTGCTGAAAATGCCGTGCTGAACGCCAATTACCTGCTCGCCAAACTGCGCGGCACCTATCATGTGCCCTATGACCGCATTTGCAAGCACGAATTTGTCATGGAAGGTGTGTTTGCCGATGCGCCCGGTGTGCACGCTCTGGATATCGCCAAGCGCCTGATGGATTACGATTTCCATCCACCCACCAACTACTTCCCGCTCATCGTTCACGAGGCGTTGATGATTGAGCCGACCGAAACCGAAAACAAACAGACCCTCGATCTGTTTGCCGAGACGCTCATCAAGATCGCAGAAGAAGCACACACCCAACCGGAATTGCTGCATGATGCACCGCACAACACCCCGGTGGGCCGTCTGGATGAGGTACGCGCCGCCAAGGAACTGGTTTTGTGCTGTTGGATCCCCGACCAAGCCTGATCGAGCCTCATTCCATTGTCGAATTACATCACAAGACGAGCCGTCTCAACGACGGCTCGTCTTTTTTTAGCAATTTTGCAATAATTCTGTTGTTCTATTTTTGTTCAAAATGTTGGATAATGATAACAACTTTATGAAAGGAGGACATCACCATGTTGCAGCGAGATCATCGAGCCCAGGGTTTGGTTGAATATGCGCTAATCATTGTTTTGGTCGCCATTGTCGTTATTGTTGCCCTGGCCATCTTCGGCCCCCAAGTGGGAAAAATGTTCAGCGACGTTGTCATCAACGTGTAACCATATCCACCTTCCTCACCGTGTAGTATAATCGTATACCATAGGCTCCGGCTGGCAAGCAGGTTTGCCAGCCGGAACGTTTAGCCTGTCGCATCACGATACTGCACCCCGTTTACGAGTGAATGACCATGACTGCTCAACTTGATTCAATTGACCTCCAAATCATAGAACTGCTCCATAATGATGGTCGAATGTCCTGTGCGGACATCGCCCGTGCCATTGGCAATATCACCGAACGTTCAATTCGCTACCGCCTGGACCGCTTGATTAAGAACAAGGTCATTGAAGTTCATGCCTTTGCCAACCCAAACTCGTTGGGGTACCAGGTGGTCGGCGATGTGTTCATTCAGGTTGAGCCCGGCAAAGTGAACGACGTGGCTCAGGAATTGGTGCAGAAGAAACAGGTCGTGTATGTGGCCTGTTCAACCGGTGAGGTGGATATTGTGATTCAGATCCTGGCCCGCACCAACGAGGAGTTGTATACTTTTGTAGCCAATGAGGTGGGAAAAATCGCTGGTGTCCGCAAGACCACTACATCCATCGTACCGGTAATTTTCAAAGACATCTATCACTGGCGTCCCCCTCATCTGGGGCTGCCGGATTAATTCTTCGGCTTGCGCCCACATCGGCGCATGCGTCCTCTACAATCTGATCTGGCAAATCCCGTCCCTGAACCGGTTTTTGAATTAGTTTCCAAACCGGCGACAAGGGCGGTGTTGTTTTGGCTGTACATCCTTTTCCAAACCGGCTCGTCCGGTCGGATCCACCAGGCGAACCCTCGCCTCATCTTTCTGGTTTGGAGGATTGGCATGTCCCAGATAGCAGGCTCCGAAATCCGTTCTGAAACAGTCAAACTCAAACGCGAACTGACTCTCCTGCCGCTCTTTGCCCTAATTTACTTCACGGTATGCGGCGGTTCGTTTGGCGTGGAGCCGCTCATCGGCTTGTCCGGCCCCGGCGTGGCTCTTATTCTGCTGGTCATCACTCCGATATTCTTTAGCATTCCCAACATGCTCATGGTGCGTGAGTTAAACTCCATGATGCCTGTCGAAGGTGGTTACTACCATTGGGTTAAACAGGCTTTTGGTCCCTTCACGGGTTTCATGGCCGGGTGGATGAACTGGGTAGTCTCGTGGGTGGATGTCACTATTTACCCGGTTTTGTTTGCACGCTACATCAGCTACTTCATACCGGCCTTGCGCGACGGTCTCACCGTCCAATCCTTTTTCCTGCCTAGCTGGCTGTTGCAGTGGTTCGTTGCCCTCCTCCTCATCTGGGCCATTTCCGCACTAAACGTTCGCGGCGCGCGTCTGGCCGGTCTCACCGCCAACTGGCTGGGCGTGATCATGTTGATTCCGCTGGCCTTAATGTCACTGGTCGGGCTGTACAACATTCTGGTCCACGGCGTATCCACCAACCTGCCCTTGCTCCCCGCCGGCGAAGCCCTGACCTCCGAATCCTTTTTTGGTTCGCTCAGCATCGGCCTGTTCGTTGTCATGTGGAATTACATGGGATGGGAGCTGCCAACCGCCGCCGGTGATGAAATTGTCAATCCCCGCCGCACGTACCCACTGGCCATGACTCTCGTGTTGATTGCTGCAATCGCCACCTACACTATCCCGGTGCTCACCGGCCTGTATGGCGGCGCCGGTGACGACGGCAAGTACATTCTCTGGGGTCAGGAAGAATTGGAAGAAGGCGCCGGCATCGCCCCGGTCATGAGCGAATACGGCATCAACGAAGCACAATTATCCACCTGGGGAGTGGACCCTGCCGGCGCAGAAGGATGGCAATTTCCGAGCATCGCGCAAGCGGTCGGCGAGAAAGCCGCCGGCAAGGGCAGTTTGCTGGCCGGATTCCTCGGAGTCAGCGTTTCGTTTGCCGCCATGTTGAGTATGATCGGTCTGTTCATCGGCAATGGGCTGGGAGGTACACGCGTCCCATTTGCTTTGGCCGAAGACGGCATGATGCCGAAATTCCTGGTCAAGGTGCATCCACGTTACGGTACCCCCTGGGTGTCCATCCTATTCTGTGGCCTGATCTACTCCATCTTCGCCATCCAGGCCTTTGAATTTCTGGTTGTTGTGGATGTATTTCTAAACATGGTCGTTCTTTTAGCACAATTCTTTGCCCTGTGGCGGTTGCGCGTCACCCACCCGGATGTCCCACGCGACCGCGTTCCCGGAGGAACCCTCGGGTTAACCCTGGTAACGATCTTCCCCACCGCCATCATCCTGCTGGCCATCTACAGTCAGATTGTGGAAGAAGGTCTGAGTTCACTCTGGCTGGCCCTGGCAGCCATGGCAATCGGTGCCGTGCTGTACTTCCCCATCCGGGCGCGTATCAAGAAAGACATCCCAGATATCGATCCCTTCCGCCTGGAAGCCGAAACCGACTGACTGCGGACGGAGTTGGCTGTACAATAAGCTGAGGATGCCGGGAATTCGTTCGAATGGAGGCGCGCATTCATGAATATCCTGCGGATCGATATTTCAACCCGTGAATATTTCCGATCGACGTTGCCAGAAACCCACGCCCACCTGGGTGGACGTGGGTTGACTTCTCGCCTGCTGCTCGATGAAGTCCCCGCGGATTGCGATCCTCTGGGTCCGCTTAATAAACTCATCTTTGCGCCGGGTTTGCTATCCGGTCTCAACATCTCCTCATGCGACCGTCTCTCGATTGGCGCAAAAAGCCCGCTCACCGGCGGGGTCAAAGAAAGCAATTCCGGCGGAACCACGGCGCTCCATTTGACTCGCCTGGGAATTGCGGCTTTGATTTTGGAAGGGCAATCTTTCGAATCTCAGCCCCTGGTCATCCACGTGAGCGCCGCCGGTGTGCGCTTTGACCCCGCCTCCGATCTGTCCGGCGTCGGCATCTACGAATCGGCCCGCGTTTTATCCGATCGCTACGGCAGCCACACCGCCATTGCGCTGATTGGCCCCGCCGGTGAACGGCTTTTCCATGCCGCCGGTATATCCAATTTAGACAAAGATGGCGTTCCGGCCCGCATCAATGCGCGTGGCGGCCTGGGTGCCGTTCTGGGCGCCAAAGGCATCAAGGCCCTGGTCATCGATTCCAGGGACGGTCAACCCCGCCCAATCCATTCACCGCTACCATTTCAAGCCGAGCGCAAGCACTTTACCGAAGTACTTCTGGCCCAACCCCAAACCGAGGTCTATCGCGATTTTGGCACCGACGGCGTCGCCCGGCTGGCCTACGCGCATCACGCTCTGCCAACCCGAAATTTCTCCACCGGGCAATTTGAGGGTCTTGAGCAAATCGCCGCCGAAGCCCTGCGCGAAACGATTCTCGTCCGCCATGGAAACCCATCGCACGCCTGTATGCCCGGATGCGCTATTCGCTGTTCCAATAATTATCCGACTCCGGATGGCAGCCCGTGGCTCTCTCCGCTGGAATATGAAACCATCGGTCTGATGGGAAGCAATCTGGGCATCGCCAGTCTGGATGACATTGCCCGTTTGAATTGGAAGGCCAACGATCTGGGTCTGGACACCATTGATCTAGGTGCGGCGCTGGGATTGGCCGCCCAGGCCGGATTGTTCGCTTTTGGCGACGGAGCCGGTGCCCTGGCCTTGCTGGATGAAATCGATGCCGGCACGCCCCATGGCGTGATGCTGGCGCATGGCGCAGCCGCCACGGCTCGCGCCCTCGGAATCACTCGTGCGCCGGTCGTCAAAGGCCAGGCCATGTCGGCCTATGATCCGCGCGCCCTCAAAGGCACTGGCGTCACCTACGCCACATCTCCTCAGGGTGCCGATCACACCGCCGGCCTCACGATTCGTGCCAGAATCGACCATTTAAATCCGACCATTCAGGTGGAAATTTCTCGCTCGGCACAGTACAATATGGCAGGGTTCGATACGTTGGGCGCATGCACTTTCACCGGTTCTGCCTTCACCGCCGCCCCCGATTGTCTGCCGGCGTTGCTTGCCACCGCCCTGGGCTGGCCGGCTCCTCCGACAGTGCTGACCGACCTTGGACGTGAAACTCTGCGCGTCGAACGCGAGTTCAATCGTCGAGCGGGATTTACCCCGGCCGATGATCGCCTGCCCGATTGGATGCGGCAGGAAGCATTGCCCGAAATTGATTCTGTTTTTGATGTATCGAATTCCGATTTGGATCATCTATTTAACGAGATGGAATAAACCATCCAGGAAAGGACACCATCATGAAACAGCTCGAAGGAATGAAGATCATTTCCCTTTTGGGTCCCGAATTTGAAGATCTGGAATTTTGGGTCCCCACCATGCGTTTGCAAGAAGAAGGCGCGCAGGTCGTGATCGCCGGTCTGAAAGCCGGTGAGGTATTCCACGGCAAGTACGGCGTATCCGCCCGTGCCGAGGTATCGTTTGATGAGATCAACCCCGCCGAATTTGACGGCGTCATCGTCCCCGGCGGCTGGGCTCCCGACAAACTGCGCCGCTATCCCAAGGTCAAAGAGATCGTTAAAGATCTGTATTCGCGCGGCAAAGTGGTTGGCATGATCTGCCATGCCGGTTGGGTGGGCGTCAGCGCGGGCATCGTATCCGGCCATTACGCCACCGGGTCTGAAGCCATTAAAGACGACCTTCAAAACGCCGGCGCGACATGGAAGAGCGAACCCGCTTTTCGCAGCGGCAATATCGTCTGGGGGCGCGTCGTTGCAGACATTCCGGACTACTGCCGTGAGCTGGTCGCCGCGTTGATCGACCTGAAAGCCGGCCGCAAGCTGGAATGATACCGGCGCGCGATTTTTCTCAGCGCAAAAGCTTTCCCGGCACCACCGGCAATCCGTTTGACCGTGTGCTGCATGCCGGCAATGCGCTGCAGAAAATACCCGCACCCATTTTTGCATTAATCGCTGCCGGCGTTGGATTTCTCCCCGCCGGCAGCGATTTTCGCATCACAGCGCCTCTTTGGGCAGCCTTCATCCTGGATTGGCTGCTGCTGGCTGCTCTGCCGCGCTTCCGCCGGTCGTACGGGCCGCCGCAACCGCCGGTGCTGCTCCTGGCTGTCATGCGTGCCATCGTGGCGGCGCTCACGGCTTCCCACCCCGGTGTTAACCTCGTTCTTCAAATCCTTGGCGTCGCGCTGGTGATCTATGGTTTTTGGATTGAACCACACACCCTCCGTCTGACGCGTCAAACCCTTCGTAGCCCCCGATTGCCCAAAGGCACATCCATTCGCCTGCTGCACCTGGCAGACCTGCATATCGAACGCATTACCCGGCGCGAGGAATCCCTCAACCGTCAAATCCACGAGCTGCAACCCGACCTGATTCTCTTCTCCGGGGATATTCTCAACCTGTCCTACCTGACCGATGCGCAGGCTCAGGCCGACGCCCGCCGCATTCTGGCCGATTGGCGCGCGCCCATGGGCGTTTTTGCCGTCTCCGGTAGCCCGGCTGTAGATCTGCCGGATAAATTTCCGCAGTGGATCGATGGCTTGCCCATCCAACGACTGGACAACGCGACCACTTGCCTGCCGTTCCCCGGCGGATCTCTGGAACTGGTCGGTCTCACCTGCTCGCATAATCCCGCCATCGACGCCCCGCTCCTGGAGAATCTGCTCGCCAATCGCGATCCCGACCGTTTCCGGATCTTGTTGTATCACTCGCCCGACCTCGCCCCAAATGTCGCCCGTCTACCTGTTGATCTGATGCTCTCCGGGCACACCCACGGCGGGCAGGTGCGCCTGCCGGGTTTCGGCGCTCTGATCACCGGCTCACTTTATGGCAAGCGCTTTGAGGCTGGCAGGACTATAATGAATCGTTTGGTTTTATACGT
Source organism: Anaerolineaceae bacterium (assembly GCA_034428975.1). Classification (GTDB taxonomy): domain Bacteria; phylum Chloroflexota; class Anaerolineae; order Anaerolineales; family Anaerolineaceae; genus DAOUGY01. Next base: position 11,974 of record DAOUGY010000024.1, read on the forward strand.
CTCGCGCGGTATCGGGATGGAAGGTGCCTTTGCCCCGCGTGTGCGATTCCTTTGCCCACCAGAGATCATCCTCTGGGATCTGCAAGGCGATTAAACCCTATTCTATTGGAGGAACACTTGACCGCACAACCCTTTGAACCCGTCAGCCTCATCACCATCGTGCCGGCTCCGGCCGGCGCGGCGCCGAGCGCGCTTTCCGTGACGTTCCAACCCGCGCCCGAAAAACCCGCGCTGGGCCAACCGGGCAGCGCCACCGGTGATGTCACCCTGATCTCACCCAATACCGCCGTGGTTTCACTCGGAAAAGACGAGAAGATTTCGCCGGAAACAATTCGGCAGGCCGGCGGCCTGTTGGCTCGTTGGTTGTTCCAAAATCACGTTCCCTCAGTCGATATTGACACCGCTCCTCTGGCGGCCCTTGACGGCATCCCTGCCCTGGCCGAGGGTCTTTACCTGGGCGCATTTCGTTTCGAACGGTATAAGAAGAGCGAAAACGGTGGGACATCCGTCGTCGTTAACCTGATTGGGGTCCCTCAAAGTCTGCACGAACCGCTCACACAGGTCCAGATCGTGACTGCGGCCGTCAATCTGGCACGCGATTGGGCGCATGAGCCCGCCAACGTCATCAATCCGGTCACGCTGGCCGAACGCGCTGTGCACCTCGCACAACTATACGGCCTCAAGGTCTCCGTGCTCGATGACAAACAGCTCGCCGCCATGGGTGCCGGCGCCATTGTGGCCGTTGGCAAGGCCAGCAAAACCCCCGCACGTCTGATTGTGCTCGAACACAGCGGCACAAACCCGGAGGTAGCCCCCATCGTTCTGATCGGCAAGGGCCTGACGTTTGACACCGGCGGGTATTCCCTCAAAGATGTCGCCAACATCCTCGGCATGAAGTACGACAAGAGCGGAGCGATCGATGTGATCGCCACACTGGTCGCCGTCGCCCGATTGAATCTGCCGCAGCGCGTGATCGGCGTGATCGGCGCGGCCGAGAACATGATATCCGGCGAAGGGTACCGCCCGGACGACATCCTCACCACGCTCTCCGGAAAGACGGTGGAAATCATCAGCACCGACGCCGAAGGCCGCCTGGTGTTGGCCGACTGCCTGACGTATGCGCAACAAACCTTCAAGCCGCGTTTGATGATCGACCTGGCCACTCTGACCGGCGGCGCAGTGGTGGCGCTCGGGCACGTGCGCGCCGCACTGCTCTCCAACGATGATGCCCTGGCCGCTGCGCTGTATGCTGCTGGTGAGCGCACCTACGAGCGCCTGTGGCGCATGCCGCTGGATGAAGAATATGCCAAAGCCATCAAAAGCGACGACGCCGATATAAAAAATTCCGGCGGCCGTGAAGCCTCCTGTATTTCCGGTGGCATGTTCCTCAAGCAATTTGTCGACGATTCGGTTCCGTGGGCACACCTCGATATCGCCGGGACTGCCGATACCACCAAAGACGGTCCGTACACCCCCAAGGGTGGCACCGGCTTTGGCGTGCGCTTGCTGATCGATTACCTCAAGAATCTGTAATACTCAGCTCCGAAAAAGCAAAACGCAGCGGACGTCCATCCGCTGCGTTTGTCATTCCATCGGTTTCGATCAGGCGCCGAGCTTCTGTTTCACGTATCCAGCCACCTGATCAATGGCTTCCTGCAGTTTGGCTGCATCCTTGCCGCCGGCCTGCGCCAGATTCGGCCGGCCTCCGCCGCTACCGCCAATCACCGTGGCAATGGTCTTCACCAGGTCACCGGCATGCAGCCCGCGCTTGACAAGGTCGTCCGTCACCGCCGCAATCAGCATAGGTTTGTCGCCCATTGCGCTTCCCAATGCCACCACACCGCTGGTATAACGCTGGCGGAATCGATCGGTCATCTGCCGCAGCGAATCGGCATCCGCGCTCGGCAGCACCATCGCCAGCACCGGCACGCCGCCAATCTCCACCGCGTTTTCCAGTTGCTGAACAAAGTGCGCGCTGACCAGTTCCTGGCGCAGGCGGGCTACCTGCTTTTCGGTTTGCGCCAGCTCATCCAGCAAACTTTCGGTTCGCGCCGGAACTTCATCCGGCGTGGTATTCAGAAGTGTCGCCGTATTCTTCAGCGCCTTGATGCGCTTCTGGATCAAATCATAGGCACCGCGCCCGGTCACCGCCTCAATACGCCGTACCCCGGCCGCCGCGCTGCTTTCACTCGTGATCAGAAATACGCCGATATCGCCAGTTTCATGCACATGCGTGCCGCCGCACAGTTCGTACGAATAGGGTTCCTCAGCGCCAATGGTGATGGTGCGTACCGTCTCGCCATACTTTTCACCGAACAGGGCCATTGCCCCTTCTGAGAGCGCCTGTGACAGCGATTTGGTCGTGATGTCCAGCGGCATGTTGCCCAAAATCGCGCGGTTGACGTTGGCTTCAATCGTTTCCAACTGTTCCGCCGTCACGGCCTCAGGATGGGTAAAGTCAAACCGCAGACGGTCCGGGGCTACCAGCGACCCGGCCTGACGGGCATGCTCACCCAGCACGCTGTGCAGCTCGGCGTGCAGTAAATGCGTGGCAGTATGGTTGCGCATGATGTCCGCGCGGCGCGCGGCATCCACTGCGGCGATTGCCGTGTCGCCGACCCTGGGCTGGCCCTTTGTCACCTTGCCAACATGCACCAGAATCCCCGCTGCCGGTTTGCGCATTTCTTCTACGTCAATCTCCCAGCGCGGCTCGCTGGAGGAAACAATCGTGCCGGTATCCGACACCTGACCACCGGATTCGACGTAAAAACAGGTCTGCGGCAAAATCACTTCCACGCGGTCACCGGGTTGCGCCTGTGTCACAGGCCGTCCTTCACTCACCAGCGCCAGCAGTTCGCCTTCCACTTCCAGGCCATGATACGGATCGTAACTCACACCTTTTTCGTCCAATTTTCCAGCGGTCTGCAAATTCTCGTACACATTACGGAACACATCCACATCTTCGCCGCCCAGGGGGCCAAACGCCTTGCCGCCACCGGACGCCAGGCGGTGTTCATCCATCGCCTTGCGGAAACCGCTCTCATCCACGTCCAGGCCCTGTTCACGGGCAATATCCCGGCTGATTTCCAACGGCAGGCCGTGTGTGGCATACAGATCAAACGCTTTTTCACCATCCAGAACCGTCTGGCCGGTTTTTTTCATATCCGCCAGCAAATCATCCAGGTGGCTTAAACCAGATTCCACCGTGCGTTGGAAGCGTTCTTCCTCACGCGTGATATTATCCAGAATGGTATTGCGGTTTCGCTTTAATTCCGTATAGAAATCACCGTACAGATCCACCACCCGCCCGGCCACCTGCGCCATAAACGGTTCGCGCAGGCCGATCTTGCTGCCAAAGCGCGCCGCCCGACGAATAATCATACGGCAAACGTAGTTGCGCCCGGTGTTGCCCGGCACAACCCCGTCGCCGATCAGGAAACTGGCCGCGCGTGCATGGTCAGCGATCACGCGGAAGGGCGTGGGATTCGCCTCGTAGTCCGCGGCGGTTTTTCCGGTCAATTCCATGATCTTTTCGATCAAGGGGTAAATCAAGTCCGTTTTGTAGTTCGAATTGACGTCTTGCAGCACGGACACGATGCGTTCAAAACCCATGCCGGTATCCACATGCGTTGCCGGTAGCATCTCCAGTTCGCTCGGGCCAAGCCGGTTGTACTGGATAAAAACCAGGTTCCATAACTCAAGGTAACGCGTGCAGTCGCCGTTCACCCGGCAGACATGCCCGGCAACGCCCTGCTTGTTGCAGAACGCCGGGCCGCGATCCATATGAATTTCACTGCACGGTCCGCAAGGGCCGGTTTCTGCCATTTCCCAAAAATTATCTTTACGCCCAAAATAAAGAATGTGACTCGGGTCAATCCCCGGCTGGCGTCGCCAATTTTCCGCAGCCTCGTCATCGGTGGGAATCTCGCCTTTTTCATCCTTAAAGCAGGTCGTCCACAGCTTGCTTTTATCCAATCCCCACACTTCGGTCAGCAACTGCCAGGCCCAGGTGATGGCTTCTTTCTTGTAGTAATCGCCAAATGACCAGTTACCTAGCATTTCGAACATGGTGTGATGCCAGTCGTCGCGCCCCACATCATCCAGGTCATTGTGCTTACCGGCTACACGCATGCAGCGTTGCGAATTGGCCGCGCGTGTGTAAGGACGCACATCCGTCCCCAAAAACACATCTTTAAACTGCACCATACCGGCGTTGGTGAACAGCAAAGTTTGGTCCCCACCCGGCACCAGTGAGCTTGAAGGCACGAACGTGTGCCCTTTGCTCACGAAAAAGTCAATAAATCCCTGCCGAATCTCTGCGCCTGTCAATGCTTTTTTCATTCGTACACCCGTGAAATAGAATGAGATCGTCTGTTATGGAGCTTGCCTGCTGATTATACGCGATTGAGCCTTCTCCGGCAACTCAAAAACGGCCGGGCGTACCCGACCGTTTTCAAAGGCGTTGTTCAAAATTTACCGCGATACGGCCAACTTGACCATTTTGCCGTTGCTATCCAACGTCACGCGCGCATAATGCACCTGGCGGAATTGCGCGCCTTGTACCTGCTTGCTGAACGTCACTACCGTCTGGTCGGCATGCGACGGGTGGCGCACTTTAGAGCCCAGGGTGCCGGTTGGACAGGTGTGGTGCGCCGAATCGCAGGTCGCATGCTGCTTGCTGACGCGCACATCCGCATTTTCCAGCCCGGGCAGGTACGTCTCCACAATTTGCTTGACTTCCTTCAATGTCTCCAACGGTATGCGCTCCGGTTGTTCGCCTTCGCCGTCGCCGCGGTCGCAAATCGTTTTGACCATCAGGTGCGAGCGCTGGCGGGGAAAGCCCTTGCCGGTGGCTTTCTTGGGTTTCAAAGCCATCAACGGGTCGCCGTACAGTACAAAGGAAATCAAGGTCTTCTGATCTTCGCCATCCAGATACCCCTGGCGGCGATTCATCTCGCGAACCAGCGCCACCTTGGCCTGCAAAAAAGCATCGCCAGCGGTGTTTCCTTCACGCATGAACTTCCAGAACAGATAGCCCAACAGGTCCGCCCCAATCAACGGCGTCGTGATGCTGCCGTAGGAAATGCAGGTCGAGCCAACCAGAACCTGCGTGCCCACCGAAATCAGCTTCAAGGCCATCGACTCATTTTCAGATTTATTCAAAATATACGCCCCGAAACAGGCCTCGGTGAAAACCGCTTCAGGAGCGCGCCCGTTCTTCTTAATTTGCGCCGGGCTGATCGCCACCGGGTAATCCGGTCCCTCTGCCGTATCGTTGGCGTCCTTCTGGCCATACCAATCCGGCCCATCCATAACACCGTGCAGGTTAAAGTACGTCATTTGCGCATTCAACACCCGGTGCCCGTTGACCGAACCCGAATGATCCGGCGGAGAAACGCGCAAGGCTCTGCCCTGCCCGATCGGACGAAATGCCGCCAGCGAAGAGCGCTGCCAGATGGCCGCGGTGTATCCAAAACTCTGAGTGTTGCCCACTTTGAACCAGTTGCGGATCATCGGCCAAAGATTTTCAGGCCGGGGCAGTTGCTCCCACCATTTGATCTTTCCAGCCAGCTTGCTGTGATACTGGATCAAGCCGCGCAGTTGCTCCAGCAACAGTCCCGCATCCGGTCCGGTTTCGCCAACCAGACGTCCCACCGGCCATTCCGGCACAAAGTAGTTGCTGTCCAATGTGGCGTACGGGTTATCCGATAACACCTCGGCGTCCATATCGTCGGTTGGGTTGGGCAGCCGGTGGAAAGGCACAATCTCCGGGCCGCCCACAATCAGCAGCGAGCCAATCATCAGGCCTTTCTTGCCCAGAGCCTTATCCAGATCCGCCAGCGCCAGCTTGATCTTCCAGGGATCGATGGCAGAAATGGCATCCATACCCAACGCGGTCATCACCGCCGGGTCATCCGGGTAGAAGGTCAGCCCGTTCCAGCCCTTTCGTTGATCCAGCAGGTTCGCCAGCGTGCGCATTTCCTTCTGGATGATTTCCATAGTCTGCACGCCGTAGGCGTTTTTCAACCCGGCCAGGGTGGAGAGCACGACATAGACCGGGAAGCGTCCGTCGGCTCGCGCGGCTTCCGGCTTCTTGAGGTGCTTGGCCAATTTGCCAAACTCCTCCTCAATCGAACGCAGCATTTCATCTTTGCTGCGTACCGGGCGGTCTGGAGCCTCCGCTTCGACGCCAACGGGCGCTTCTTTTTCGTCCGTTTCGGATTCAACGTTCGCCGTCTCAGCGCTCGTTGTCTGTTCTTCATTGGCTACCGCAGGTTCTCCGGCCGATTCAGCCATCGATCCACCGGCTGCGAGCATGTTCCAGCCCAGCAGCGCCGCGACATCGATCGGAATCATCAGATCGAAGTAAGCGCGCATTTCGGCCGGCCAGAGGGGCTTGTAGCGAAATCCGCTACCCCACATTCGCTCCGGTACCTGACCCGCCGGGTCGCTCGCGGCACACTGATGCAAAATCCCCACGGCCGAGGCTTCTTCGCCCAACAGCATTTGCGCATCGGCAATATACAACCCAAACGCCAGGCAGTCCGGCCAACGGTTGCGGTAAAGTTCCGCCAAACGCACGGTGGTCATGGCATCTTCCAGCTCATGAGTCAAAGCCACGTGCAGGATAGCCGCCAGCACCGGGTCTTCGTCCACACCCAGCGCCATACGCAGGAAACCTTGCGCATCCGCCAGCTTGTGATCTGCAAACGCGGCATACGCCTTGCGCAAATTCACCGCCCACTCTGGCGCATTCAGCCCATAGGCTGCGCCGCCTAGCACATACGCATCCAACGTGGCGCGTTGTATGCGTTCAGGCGATGCCGCCGGGCAGGCAGCCAGCGCTTCATGCGCCGGACGGCACTGGGGATCTTCAGCACACACCTTTTCCAGCAGCGAAAGAGCCTGTCCGGCTTTGTTTTCCTTCGTCAGGATCTGGGCATGGATCAGCCGCACTTCAATATCCCCCGGATACACCGACAACCAGGAGAGTGCCGCCTGGCGCGCAAAGCGGTAGGATTCGCTATCCAGGGCCGTTTTCAGCACAGTCAGCAACTTTTGGCGAGACACAGCGCCCGAGGGTCGTTTGGCGTCCAGGTCGATGGGGTTCATAGATATGTGCTCTCCTCTTGCGAATGGTGTACCAGATTCAGTGCAACAACCGCGCCAAGTTGACGGCGAATGTTCAAATCATCCGGGGCCAGATCCGCTGCGCGCCGCAACATCGATTCGGCGCCCAGGTAGTCCTTGCCTTCGCGCAGCACCATGGCGGCCTGATAATACGGGCGCGGGTCGCGCTGAGCCACCTTGGTGGCTTGTTGCAAAACCCACATGGCTCGCGAGTATTCCCGCCGTTCCTGATACGCCTGGCCCAATTCCAGGTACGCATCCACGCACTCCGGTGCCAGACGCACGGCCTCGCTCAAATAATGCGCCGCCTGATCCAACTGACCTTTGCTGCGGTTGACCTTTCCCAGCAGGATCAGCAGTCCGGGTTGGTCCGGGTTGATCAGCAGCGCCTGATGGGCCGTCATTTCCGCGCCGGCCGGGTCACCGCTGGATGCCTGTACTTCCGCCAGCGCACCTAGTACGTGCGCATCCTGCGGATGAGCTTTAGCCAGGTCTTGCAGCAGCGGCAATGCGGTGCTGTCGCCCTGCACCTTGCGCACCATCCGTACCCACTCCAGCATCAACGCCAGATCCGGCACTGAACCCGACACGGCGCGCTCCAAAATACTCAAAGCTTCGTTGCCCTGGTTGCGCTTCTCCAGAACCTTCGCCAGGAAAAGCGCCGCCCCACCGTCAGCCGGATTTTTGGCGTATGCCGTGCGCGCATACTCATGCGCTGCTTCCACCTTGCCCAGCATCAGCGAGATCTCTCCGCTCAGCAGCAGCGGGCGTACCGAATCGGGGTTGAGGTTGCCGGCTTTCTGGGCTGCCTGCAGCGCCTCCGGTACTTTTCCAGCTTTCAGGTAGGCATCCGCCATGCGCACCCAGACATCGTCACGTTCCGGGGCAAGCCGCACAGCCTGCTCCAACACTTCAATCGCCCGCCCCATCGCACTCAAGGCGGTGTGAATGCGTCCCGTCTCCAGCAGATCGTCCAACCGGCCCGACCGAAGCTGCAGGGTCTGTTCCCATTCTGCCGCGGCCTCATGCAAATTGCCTTGCATCTCGTCCATTTTTGCAACCCAGACATGCCATTCCGGCTCATCCGGCCATACCGATAGAGCCGTTTCCAGTGCTTCTTCGGCTTCCGCGTATTGGCTGCAGCGTTCCGCCAGCATTGCCACCACAGCGTGATACACCGGTTGAGTCGGGTCGATTTGCACAGCTCGCCGGGCCGACGCCAGTCCTTCCTCCGGTTCGTTCTGCAGCATGCACAGCGCGCGCTGCACCAACACTTCCGCGCTGTCCAGAAAGCGCTGCGATACCTGCAAAGCCGCTGTCGGGTTGCTCAGCTTGCGCAGTGCCGCCACCAGCGCCGCCATATCCTCGCGGGTGTGCTGCAGCAAGGCCAACGGGCGCACGGTCTGCGGTGAAGCGTGGAAGATTGCCCCGCCACGCGCCACCCATCGCAGCACCTCTTCAGTTTTCCCGGCCTGCCCCGCCAGCAAAATGGCCCGGTCGAAATCGGCGCGCGCTTCTTCGATGGTCAGGGCAGGCATATGCTTCTCCACCCGCAAGTCACTGCACAGCACGCGATATTCGACCGCCTGCACCAGCGCCCGCACATAAGCGAGGTTGGATATGGTCTCGTCAGGCAAAGCCTCCACATATCGCCGCGCATGCGAAAGCGCCGCATCAAACCGCCCGGCCTCCAGCAGTGCCGTGACCAGCCAGAAATCCTGCTCAGTGATCGGATTGACCGGCGGCAAACCTTCTGCGAAAGCTCCATCGATCTGAGTGCGTTTCTCGGCAGCATCCTGTGCTTCCGCAAGGCTCTTCAAAGCCTCTTCCAGTCGCCCCTTCCGCCAAAGCAGGCGAGCTTTCGCCGCCCAAAGTGCGGCGCTCTCACCGGCAGTGCTCAGCCCATGCTCCACCAACCCTTCAACATCATCGTTGGTTGGTGTGTCCAACAA
>DAOUGY010000025.1:0-8512 GCA_034428975.1 Anaerolineaceae bacterium
AAAAGAGCATTTTGCACCGTTTTCCATCAACGCTCACGCCAACGGTGTGCACAACCCCAATGCGCGTTTTCAGGAAGCCATCTCGCTCAACGAATACATGAAGGCCGGCATGATCGCCGACCCGATCAATCTGCTGGACGCCTCGCCAATGGGCGACGGCGCCGCCGCTGTGGTGCTGGTGCCTGCTGACGCGCTGCGCCGCCAGGGATTGCGCCCGTTCGTGCGCGTGGCCGCCTCCGCTGCCGCCACCGATACCATCGCCATGCACAACCGCCGCGATCCCACCTGGCTGACCGCCGCCGAACTTTCCGCCCAACAGGCCTACCATCAGGCCGGCGTCGGTCCCGAAGCCATTGATTTCTTCGAATTGCACGATGCCTTTTCCATCATGGCGGCTCTCTCCCTCGAAGCCGCCGGATTTGCCGAGCGCGGTCAGGGCCCTCGGCTGGCGCTGGACGGCGAAATCCTGCCGACCGGCCGCATCCCCATTGCCACGCGCGGCGGGTTGAAGGCACGCGGTCACCCCGTTGGCGCCACCGGCATGTATCAGATCGTCGAGACCGTCCAGCAACTGCGCGGTCAGGCCGGCGGCAATCAGATCGACGGCGCCAGAATCGGCATGACGCAGAACATTGGCGGTAGTGGTTCCAACATTATCACGCACATCTTAAAAGTGGAATAATCCGGTACAATACAGGCGGGCAGGAATTCCTGCCCGCCTGTCCTTTCGATTAACAGGGAGATCCCATGTCAGTCATTCACGGTTTTGAATTGCTTCGCGAAGAGCACGTCCCTGAAGTCAACAGCACGGCGCGCATCTACCGCCACATCCGCAGCGGAGCCGAGCTGCTCTCGCTGATCAACACCGACGAGAACAAGGTCTTTGGCATCACCTTCCGCACCCCGCCGGTCGATTCCACTGGCGTCGCCCACATCATGGAACACTCCGTGCTGGGCGGGTCGCGCAAGTATCCTGTTAAAGAGCCGTTTGTGGAACTGATGAAGGGCTCGCTCAACACCTTTCTAAACGCCATGACCTACCCGGACAAGACCTGCTACCCGGTCGCCTCGCAGAACTTGCAGGATTTCTACAATCTGGTGGATGTCTATCTTGATGCTGTCTTCTTCCCCACTCTCGATCCTTTCACTCTCAAGCAGGAAGGCTGGCACTTCGAGCTGGAATCACCCGACGGGGAAATGACTTTCAAGGGCGTGGTCTTCAACGAGATGAAAGGCGCCTATTCCTCGCCTGATTCCGTACTGGATGAGATGAGCCAGCGATCGATTTTTCCCGACACCAATTACCACGTCGATTCCGGCGGCGATCCGGAGCGCATTCCTGATCTCACCTACACGCAGTTTGTCGATTTTCACCGCCGCTATTACCATCCCTCCAACGCACGCATTTTCTTTTACGGCGACGACAATCCCGAAAAACGTCTGGAGCTGTTGGATGCCTATCTCAACGCTTTTGAGGCCCAGCCGGTTGACTCATTGGTGCCGCTGCAGCCGGCCTTCCGTCAACCCGTACGCCATGTTCACCCTTACGAGGTCGGCGATGACGATCCCAATCCGCGCCATTGGATCACGCTCAATTGGCTGCTGCCCGAAGGCGGCGATGCCGAATTGAGCCTGGGCCTGGGTATTCTGGAGAACATCCTCATCGGCAACCCGGCCGCGCCGTTGCGCAAAGCGCTGATCGACTCCGGCCTGGGTGAAAACCTGACCGGTCGCGGCCTGGAGACTGGCTTGCGCCAAATGTTCTTCTCGACCGGCTTGAAAGGGGTGGAAGCCGCCAACGTGGACAGGGTGGAGTCGTTGATTCAAACCACCCTGCACGATCTGGCCAATCGCGGTATCGACCCTAACACGGTGGCGGCCGCGTTGAATACGGTTGAATTCCGCATGCGCGAGTACAACACCGGCTCCTATCCGCGCGGTCTGCTGGTCATGCTCAACAGCCTCGAAACCTGGCTCTTTGGCGGTGATCCGCTCCAGCCACTGCGTTTTGAAGGTCCGCTGGCCGCCATAAAGGCCAAAATCGCATCCGGTGAACGCTTCTTTGAGGATCTGATCCGCCGCCACTTGTTGGAAAACCCGCACCGCACCACCGTTATTTTGCAGCCGGATGCCGATCTGGCCCGCCGCCGCAACGAGACCGAAAATGCCCGCCTGGCCGCCGCTCGCGCGCAAATGTCCGCGGACGATGTGCAGCAAGTGGTGGCCGACACGCTCGAACTTCAGCGCCGTCAGGAAGCCGTGGATTCCCCCGAAGCGCTGGCCACCATCCCCAGTCTACAGCGTGCCGATCTGGAACCGACCATCCGCACCATACCGTCCGAGTTGATCGAAGCGAACGGTCAGCCACCGGTGCTGGTTCATGACCTGTTCACCAACGGCATCCTGTATCTGGACCTGGGCTTCGATCTGCACGCCCTGCCCGCCGAATGGCTGCCGTACGTGCCGCTATTCGGCCGCGCTCTGCTGGAAACCGGCACCGATCGTGAGAACTTTGTCCAACTGGTGCAGCACATCGGGCGCACCACCGGCGGCATCCATCAAGCCTCGCTCACCTCGGCTGCGCTGAACCGAGAACGTGGACAGGCCTGGTTCTTGCTGCGTGGCAAGGCCATGCTCCCCCAGACCGGCGACCTGCTGGGAATCATTGGCGATGTATTGCGCACCGCCCGCCTGGATGACCGCGAGCGCATCCGCCAGATGGCGCTGGAATCGCGCGCCGGGCTGGAATCGCACCTTGCAGACCGCGGACATGCCGTGGTCGGGTCGCGCCTGCGAGCGCGTTTCTCCGAATCCGATTGGGCGGCCGAACAGATGGGCGGCGTCAGCTACCTGTTCTTCCTGCGTGAACTGATCGAACGCATCGACACGGATTGGCCGTCCGTACAAACCGTGCTCGAAGGCATTCGCGCCCGCCTGATCAACCGCAACAGCGCCATCTGCAACATCACCGTCAACGCCGACGGCTTTACCCAGGTGCGCGGTGCCATCGAATCCTTCCTGGGCGGCCTGCCGGACGCGCCGGTGGAAATTCACCCATGGCCGCTGCCCGCCGCGACGGAGAACGAGGGTCTGACCATTCGCGCGCAGGTCAACTACGTCGGCAAGGGCGGCAGCCTGTACGCCGCCGGCTACCAGCCGCACGGCTCGGCGCATGTCATTGTCAACTACCTGCGCTCCACCTGGTTGTGGAACAAAGTGCGCGTGCAGGGCGGCGCATACGGCGGTTTTTGCACCTTCGACCGTCAATCCGGCGTGTTCACTTTCCTGTCCTACCGCGATCCCAATCTGACCTCCACCCTGCGCAGTTATGATGAAACGGTCGACTTCCTTGCCTCGCTGGAGATCGACGACGACGAACTGACCCGCGCCATCATCGGCACCATCGGTGAGATCGATGCGTACATGCTGCCCGACGCCAAGGGCTACACCGCCCTCACCCGCCACTTGCTGGGCATCCATGACGCGGAACGCCAGAAGAATCGCAGTGAAATTCTCAACACCAGCATGGCCGATTTCCGCGCGTTCGCCCAAACGCTGGCGGCCGTGCGTGAGCATGGCGATGTGGTCGTGCTGGGTTCTGAAGAGGCTATCACCGCCGCGGAAAAAGACGGCGTTCGTTTGAAGTTGGTCAAAGTCCTCTAGACGGCCAATCCAGGTAACCAAAAAGCCCGGGCAGGCATACCTGCACCGGGCTTTACTTTAATGAGCTGGATGGTCTACTTCACCAACAGTTCGGCGATCTTCACGATCACTTCCACCGCTTTTTCCATTGCAAACACCGGAACATATTCATACTTACCGTGGAAATTGTGTCCGCCGGCAAAAATGTTCGGTGCGGGCAATCCCATGTATGACAAACGGCTGCCATCCGTGCCGCCGCGCACCGGGCGATCCAGCGCAGGGATGCCCAGCGCTTCATAAGCCGCCAGCGCTGCCGCCATGATCTCCGGATGCGGGTCGATCATCTCTTTCATATTGTAATACTGGTCTTTCAGACTCAGTTCCAGGGTGCCCGCGCCGTATTTCTCGTTGATGAACGCCGCCGCGCGGGTCATCAGCGCTTTGCGCGCCTCGAACGTTGCGCGCTCGTGGTCGCGGATGATGTATTCCAACGTGGCTTCTTCCACCGTGCCGTTCACCAGGAAGAGGTGATAGAACCCTTCGCGGTATTCGGTATATTCCGGGCGCTCAGACACCGGCAGCAAATCATTAAATTCCATGCCGATCAGCAGCGCATTCTTCATCTTGTTCTTGGCCGTGCCGGGGTGCACATTGCGCCCGTGTACGGTCACTTTCGCGCCGGCGGCACTGAACGTCTCGGTTTGCAGCTCGCCATATTCTCCGCCGTCCAGCGTATACGCAAAATCCGCGCCGAAGCGTTTCACATCGAAATGGTCCACGCCATGGCCCACTTCCTCGTCCGGCGTAAAACCGACCTTGATTGTGCCGTGTTTTACCTCTGGGTGGGCAATCAGGTAGTCCATCGCCGTCATGATCTCGGCAATACCGGCCTTGTCGTCCGCGCCCAGCAGGGTCGTGCCGTCGGTGGTGATCAGCGTCCGGCCGATATATTTCTTCAAATCGGGGAACTGCTCCGGCGACAGAACAACGCCCTTATCGGCGTTCAGCACAATCGCGGCGCCGTCGTAATTTTCGATGATGCGCGGGCGAATGTCCTTGCCCGACATATCCGGCGAGGTGTCCATGTGCGCCAGAAAGCCCACCACCGGCGCCGGCTTGTCGGTATTGGCCGGCAGCGTGGCCATCACATAGCCAAATTCATCCAGGGTCACATCTTTCAGGCCCAGCGCAATCAATTCATCGCGTAGCAGGCGGGCCAGATCCAATTGCTTCAATGTGCTGGGATAGGTGCTGGATTGACGCGCCGATTCGGTATCAATGGCGACATATCGTAAGAAGCGTTCCACAACATCAGACATTTTGACTCCCCAACCGGAATTCTTCCCGGGATTTGATGGTTTTCTATCGTGCCATACAGCGGCTATTATATCGCCAATGCGCAGAGCGCGGCAACCCCAATCCACTCATTTTTGCCAGGCAAATTTCCCCGTTCGAAACCAGGATTGCGCCCTTCCCAAAATTCACTCGGGAGAGTATGATTCATTACCCGAAAGGATTTTCTATACATGCTCCCGGTTCTGCCCCACGATGCTCTCAGCGTTTATCGCGCCGCCACATTTCGCACGCATCCCGCGCTGCGCCTGAAGACGGTCGAGCAAGCGGTGGAATTCGTCAACCAACGCGGGTTCATCCTGTTCTGGCCCAACAAGGGTATCAACTTTCCAAGTCTGTGGGCGGCGGGCGCTGGTGACCGCCCGGTGCCCGACGAGCACGACGATCCCGGGCACATTACCTGGAACTGGAAAGACGGCATGCTGGACAAGGGGGTCTGGTATTACGCCCGCGTCCTGCGCCGTAAAAACGCCATGATCGCCCTGACCATGCTGCCACATTTCTACGCTCTTTCACCCAACTACGGCGAACCGGATGTGGATTACCTTGACCAGTACCAGCAAGGCAAGATGACCATGGAAGCCAAATCGCTCTACGAGGCCCTCCTGCGCGAAGGCCCGCTGGACACCCTCGCCCTGCGCAAGGCAGCCCGCTTAAGTGATTCGCGCTTCAACAAGGCGCTGGATGATCTGCAGGTCGAATTCAAAGTGCTGCCGGTCGGGGTGGCCAATGTGGGCGCCTGGCGTTATGCCTTCATCTATGACCTGGTTCACCGCCGTTACCCCAACCTGATCGAAGACGCCGGACATATCAGCGAACCCACCGCCCGCCGGACGCTGCTGGCCGCTTATTTTGAATCTCTGGGCGTAGCCACCGCCACCGATGCCGCCAGACTCTTCCGCTGGCCGGCGCCCATCGTGCAGCAGACCCTCACCAGCCTGCTCACTGCCGGCACATTGCGCGAAGTGCAAGTCGACGATCAACCGGAACCCTGCCTGGCTCACCATCGCCTGGTGCTCGCGTAACCATCCCTCGATCCCCGTCTTCCACGGCAGTTGCCCCCTAAAAACAATAGCACGCCTGCCCAGTGTTGGTATAATGATTCCATCCAGAGGGACGCAGGGAGGGTGCCATGTTTGAATTTCACATTGCCCGGCAGGCCAGAGACCATTACCAGTTCGATCAGAGCCTGTTTTCATTTAATGGCAACGTCATTTTTGCCAATTTCCATGCCGCGCGCGTCTTTGCGCAGAAAATGAACCAAAAACGCGACCTGCTCAACTTCCCCGAGCAGGCCGTCCGCGCATCGCAAATCAACGCCATGGGCCTGGTGGATGAAATCCTGCATTTCGTCGTGCACCAGTACCGCCGTCAGGTGGTGCCCGCGGTGATGCACGAAGCCCTGGCCTATCTGCAGGAACGCCTGGGCGAAGACGAAGTCGCCAAAACCCTCAACCAGTTTGCCACGCAGTTCCCGCCGCTCTCGGTATACCGCAAGGAACAGACCCTGGCCGAATACCTGGCCGGCTCGACCGAAGGCCTGACCCATGCCGAAATCACTCTGGAAGAAATGCTCCTGCTGTGGGTCTCCAACCGCAACCCGGCCCTCAACCCCTACAACGAACTCTTCAGCGAAGACACCCTGGTTAAAGAGACGGCCTACTCGCGCCTGGTGCAGGAGCTTTACAACTTTTTCAAGACCCAGCCACCTTTCGGCCCCGATCGCCAGAATCTCATCGACCTGCTGCGCGCGCCGGCATTGGCTCACCCCTTCTCGCTCACCGACCAGTTGGAATTTATGCGGGAAAAGTGGGCCGAAAGTCTGGGGCGCTATCTCTACCGCCTGCTCTCCAGCCTCGATTTCATCAAAGAAGAAGACAAAATGCCCTGGACGGGCGCGCCCGGACCCGTGCCGATTCCGGTGTACGATGAAGAAGGTCGCCTGGCGGCCGGCGGCGAGGTGGAAGCCTTCTCGCCCGACCGCGAGTGGATGCCACGCCTGGTGCTGATGGCCAAGAACACTTTCGTCTGGCTCGACCAGTTGAGCAAGCAATACGACCGCCCCATTCACCGGCTGGATCAAATTCCGGACGAAGAGCTCGATTTGCTGGCGCGGCGCGGCTTCACCGGTCTGTGGCTGATTGGCCTGTGGGAGCGTAGCCTGGCTTCGGCGCGCATCAAGCAATTGTGCGGCAACCCCGATGCCATCGCCTCGGCCTATTCCCTCGATTCCTACAACATCGCCTGGGAGCTGGGCGGCGATGAGGCCTACCGCAACCTGCGCGATCGCGCCGGACAGCGCGGCATTCGCCTGGCCAGCGACATGGTGCCCAACCACATGGGCATTGACTCGCCCTGGGTGGCAGAGCACCCCGAATGGTTCCTCTCGCTCGATTACAGCCCGTACCCGGCGTATTCCTTCAACGGCCCCAACCTCTCCAAAGACGGGCGGGTTGGCATTTATCTGGAAGATCATTATTTCGATCGCACCGACGCCGCCGTGGTCTTCAAGCGCGTCGATCATTCCAACGGCGCGACGCAATACATCTACCACGGCAATGACGGCACCAGCATGCCATGGAACGATACCGCCCAGCTCAATTACCTCAACCCGCAGGTGCGCGAGGTGGTCATCCAGACCATACTCGAAGTGGCCCGCAAATTCCCCATCATCCGCTTCGATGCCGCCATGACTCTCGCAAAAAAACACATCCAGCGCCTGTGGTTCCCCGAACCCGGCACAGGCGGCGCCATCGCCTCGCGCGCCGAGCATGCCATTTCACGCGAGCGCTTTGATGAGCTCATCCCGGTGGAATTCTGGCGCGAGGTGGTCGACCGCGTGGCCGCGGAAGTGCCCGACACCCTGCTGCTGGCCGAAGCCTTTTGGATGATGGAAGGTTACTTTGTGCGCACGCTCGGCATGCACCGCGTCTACAACTCGGCCTTTATGGTGCTGCTGCGCAACGAGGACAACGCCAAATACCGCCAGATCATGAAGAACACGCTGGAGTTTGATCCCGAGATCATCAAGCGCTGGGTCAATTTCATGAACAACCCCGACGAGCGCACCGCGGTGGATCAGTTTGGCAATGGCGACAAATACTTCGGCATCTGCACGCTGATGGCCACCATGCCCGGGCTGCCCATGTTCGGTCACGCTCAAATCGAAGGATTTTCGGAAAAATACGGCATGGAATTCCGACGCGCGCTGTGGGACGAGCAGCCCGATCCGTACCTGATCGAACGCCACGAGCGCGAGATCTTCCCGCTCTTCCACCGCCGCGCGCAGTTCGCCGGCATCGAACATTTTCTGCTCTACGATTTCTTCACCCCCGAAGGATCGGTCAATGAGGACGTGTTCGCCTACTCCAACGGTCTCGGCGACGAACGCAACCTGGTCATCTACCACAACCGCTTTGGCAGCACGCGCGGTTGGGTGCGCACCTCCGCCGCCTTCGCCCAGCGCACCGGCGACAATTACAAAGTCCTCACCCAAAAATCGCTGGCCGACGGGCTG
>DAOUGY010000026.1:0-21589 GCA_034428975.1 Anaerolineaceae bacterium
TTTCACGCGTAAAGCGCGGCAGCTCCCGGGCCTTTCCCGGCAGCACTTCGCGTGCCGGAGTGATCAGCACCTGCTCCAGTCGCGCCAACGTTCGCTGGGTGGCCGGGTCAAATTGCCGCAGGGTTTCCACTTCATCGCCAAAGAAATCCAGGCGCACCGGATGGGTTTCAGCCGGTGGCCAGATATCGATGATTCCACCCCGGCGCGAAAACTGCCCGTGCTCCAGCACAATCTCGGATGCCTGATAACCCAGGTCAACCCAACCGCGAAGCAGCGTATCCGGCTGTATCGTTTGCCCAATTTTGATGACTCGTGCGGCTTTGATGAAATCACGGCGCGGCAAGGTGCGCGTCATCAACGCGCGGATGGATGTGACGATCACCGGCGCAGAGCGCTGGGCGGCCGCGCCGGGGATATGATGCAGTGCCAGGGCGGTCAGGGCTTGCAGGCGGTCACGCCGCGTGGTGGAGCCCCAAGCCGCCTGTTCATAAAACAACGGGTTGGGCTCCGGAAAGAACTGGCGCGGCACATCCGGCAGCCAGAATCCCAGTTCATCCAGCATCGCCAGCGCCCGGTCGGCCCGATCGGTAACGAGCAGCAACGGCCAGCCCAGGCTGCGCTGCAATGCCGCCGCAACCGGTAAGCGCGCGGCGCGCGGCAGACCCAAACCGGGCAGCAGCGCTCCCCCACGCAGGTCATCCAGCAATTGAGAAAAGACTTGCAGGTCTTGCAATGCCTTGAGCATTATTTTCCATTTCCAGCCGCAGAGGCGTTGAACTGATTCATGGCTTTTTCCAGCCCGAATTCCACAAACACCAGTGCCGCTTCCGCGGCGCGCGCATAGGTCTGGCGCATCACATCCAAATCCGCGCCCAGAAAGGCTTCCAGTACATAATCCTTGGGGTCCATTTGCCCCGGCGGCCGCCCGATGCCTATGCGCAATCGGGCAAACTCCTGCGTGCCCAACTGCTCGATGATCGACGCCACGCCGCGCTGCCCTGCGGATCCACCGCCCGGCCGCAGCCGCAACGTGCCCACCGGCAGATCCAGATCATCATGCGCCACCAGCAGATTCTCCAGCGGCACTTTGTAAAAGCGCGCCAGCGCGCCCACCGAGCGCCCGGACAGGTTCATGTAGGTTTGTGGCTTGGCCAAAATCACCCGGCAGCCGGCGTGATTGCCCTGCCCGATAATCGCCTGCGATTGCACGCGCGTCATGCGCGCGCCCAGTTTTTCGGCCAGCGTATCCACCAGCATAAAACCGACATTGTGGCGCGTGTCGCGATATTCCCGGCCAGGGTTGCCCAAACCGGCGATGAGAATGACAGGGTTGGTTTCGCTGCTCAAGGAAGGACTCTTTCGTCGGAAAAAAGATAGGAAAAATGCCATGCCCTCACCGCCGCGCCGCTTTGCGCAGCATCAGGTATACCCCCAGTGCCAGGAACGCCCCCACAGCGCCGACCAGCCCGCACTGCAGGCTGAACGTCAGCGCCTCGTTCGTCACGCGCGCCGGGTTAGCCGGCAGCGCCGTCGGCGTAGGCGGCACGGCACTGGGCGTCACCCCGGCGGTTGCTTCCGTCATCGTTTGCGTCTCGTTCACCGGAGTGGGCTGGGTTTCAATCGGTGTGTAGTTGCGCACGCGCAGGTTTTCCACCATGCGTTCCAGGATCTGCCCGTCCGTGGTGGTCACACGCAGGCGCAGTTTATACGTGCCGTCGGTGATCGTGGAGGTATCCCACACCACCAGCACATCCTCGCGCACAGCCTGTTGGGTTTGAAGAATCGTGAACCATGTACCGGTTGTATCGGATTGGTAGGCAAACGCCATATCCGCCGATACAAAACCGGGGATATCTGTACTGCCCATTACCGCCACCTGCCCTTGCAACACACTATCTGGTGCAGGGGTGGAGATCTTCGGTTGCAGGTCAATTTGCCCGAAGAACAGGGCCAACAGGCTCAAAAATGGGAGGATTTTCGTGATCATGACAATCGTTAATATTAACACGAGTGCGAAAAACATGCAAATTTACACCGCGGACAGGCGAATGATTCAGCCGCGCAGATGACAAACGCCTTCGGAGTGATATAATGAACGTATATTGCGGGCGCCGCCCGGCTTGATCTTGATGCGCTGTGATATAATCGGATAAACCATGGAAGAAAATACTCTGCCCCCTGCCTTACCCGCACCCCAGCCGGCTGAACCTGCCCCGGCGCCTTCCGGATCCAAAACCTGGATCTTTGTCGTCGTCGCGCTGGTGCTGCTCGGCCTGACCGTGTGGGCAATCATTGCCATGTTAAACGCCGAGCCTGCCGTGGCCGGTCAGATCCGCGATATTTTCATCATCTTCATGGCGCTGGAAGCCTTCGTCATCGGTGTTGCGTTGATCATCCTGATCGTGCAAATCGCCGCGCTGACCAATATGCTGAAGAACGAAGTTAAACCCATTCTCGACCACACCAACGACACCGTCAACACCTTGCGCGGCACCGCCCTTTTCCTGGGCGATAACCTTGTCGATCCTGTGATCAAAATGAATGAGTACCTGGCCGGTCTCAAGCGCTTTTTTGACTTGCTTCGACCGGGCAAATAACGGAAACCGGAATCAGTACAGAAAAAGGAGATAAACCATGTCCGAACGCGATAACAGTCTGGGTGCTTTCCTGCTCGGTTTCATTGTCGGCGGCCTGACCGGCGCAATTGTTTCCCTGCTCTACGCGCCGAAATCCGGTGACGAAACCCGTGAGTATGTCAAAGAACGCGCCATCGAGCTGCGTGACAAAGCCGGCGAGACCTTTGAACAGACCTACACGCAGGCCGAAACCGTCGCCAAAGAAGGCGTCAAGCGCGCCGAAGTGGTGTTGGACGAAGCCAAAACTCGCGCAACGGAACTGAAATCCACCGGCAAATCGCTGCTTGAGGAGCAAAAGACCAAGTTGAAGAAAGCTGTCAAAGCCGTGGAAGAAGAACTTCCCGAAGCTCCTGCTGAAGAGTAATTCTAGGTCAAACAATACCGCCCGCATGGTTTCATGCGGGCGGTTTTCATTTCATCCATTGGATAACAAGCCGGCTTTAAGCGGCCAATTGAGCCAGTGCTTCCGGTACACTGCGCAGCACGTCCCCGGCCAGCACAGCCGCCCGGGTTCCCAAACGGGCTTCGGCCAGTAAACCGCTTTGAGCGTGCAGCCAGGCGCCCAGCGATGCCGCTTCAAAGGCCGTCCGGCCTTGGGCACGCAATCCGGCCACCAACCCGGCCAGCACATCGCCGGTGCCGGCCCGCGCCAGCGCCGCTGTGGCCACCGGAATGAGGCGCGCCCGGCCGGTCGGGTCCGCCACCACCGTCAACGCACCCTTGAGCACCACCACCTGTCCCCATTCGGCCGCATACTTTATTGCGATCTCCAGCCGTGCCGCCTGAATTTCAGCCACATCCAGCCCGGTCAAGGCCGCCATTTCGCCCGGGTGCGGCGTGAGCACGCTGTCCGCCGGCAGCAGGCGCGGCCAATCGGGCAGGCGTGCCAGCAAGCGCAAGGCGTCAGCGTCCAGCACCAACGGCGGCAGATGCGTTTCGCACGGCTCGGCGGCCGGGGGCGCCACGCGTGCAAACCCCAGCGCAGTATGCTGCGTCCGGCTGTGCTCGCCGCTCAAAAGGCGCTTCAGGAAAGTACCCGTGGTTTCTTCCGTGCCCCAACCTGGACCAAGCAGCAACGCCGTGGTGCGGTCCAACGCCTCCGCCAGCACTGCCGCGCCATCCGCGGCAATCACACCCAGCTCGTGCGGCAAAATCAGCCAGGTGGCTTCCGGCAAGTGCCCGGCCAGCACCGCGTGCAGCGGTCCCGGCACAGCCATGCGCACCAGGCCCGCCCCGCTGCGATAAGCAGCCTCACCGGCCAGAAGCGCTGCGCCGGTGTAATTCACCGATCCCGCCGCGATCAGCGCCGTGCCAAAGCTGCCCTTGTGGGCATCCGGTGGGCGCAACGGCAGAATCGCGCGAGCCATGTCACCGGTCATCACCTGCACGTCCGTTTGCGGCGCAGCAGTCAAATCTGCCGGCAGACCCAGGCTCACGGTTTCGATCCGCCCGCAGTATGGGAAGGCCGGGAATTGCATCAGGCCGGTTTTGACCGCTTCCATGCAAATAGTGACATCCGCCGGGATGGTCTCTACCGCTGCCGCGCCGCTTGCGCAATCCACGCCGGAGGGACAATCCACCGCCACCACAAACGGCCGCGGTCGAAAGGCGCAGGCAAACGCCAGCGCGCGAGCGACGTCCTCTTTCAACGGCAGCGTGACGCCCGTGCCCAGCACACCGTCCAGAAGCACGTCGCTTTCGGCCAGCCAGGCAGCCAGTTGATTAAAATTCGGGTCGGCATCGGCGGTCAACACCTCGCCGCCGCATGCGTTCAGACGCTCCACCAGCGTATCGCTTTCCGCCCGCGGTCGAATCAGATAAGCCCGCGCACGCCATCCGTCCTGCGCCAGCGCCGCCAGCGCCACCAGCGCATCACCGCCATTGTTGCCGGTGCCCACCAGTGCGGTGATTGCGCCGCCCGCGCCGTGCTGCACGCGAATCTTCTGCGCCACGCCCTGACCGGCGCGTTCCATCATCTTGGCATACGAAACACCGCGCCCGTCGGCTTCTTTTTCCATGGCGCGCATTTGTTCAACGCTGACCAGTTTCATACAACCCTCACGATCAATGGTTTTCGTAGCGTTATTATACACTTACACAGTTCATCCAGTACCGCGCAAAGGGCCGGGCCGTGCCGGCGCGCTTCCGCCGCGCCTAAGGTATAATCGATCCATGCGCAAAACTCTCTACATCGCCGTTTTCTTTTCCGGGCTGACCACCCTGGCCGTGGAAATGACCGCCTCGCGCCTGCTGGGCAATTTCTTCGGCACCAGCAACCTCGTTTGGGCCAGCATCATCGGCCTGATTTTGATCTACCTAACCGCAGGCTATTTTCTGGGCGGCGTCTGGGCCGATCGCTCCCCCAGCTACCGCACGCTGTTTCAAATCATGCTGTGGGGCGCGTTTTCCATCGGGTTGGTGCCGCTCGTTTCCCGCCCGGTGCTGCGCCTTTCGGCCAACGCCTTCGACCAGTTGAACCTCGGCACCCTGCTTGGCTCTTTCGCGGCGGTGATGATTCTCTTCTCCATCCCCATCACCCTGCTGGGCACCACCTCACCCTTCGCCATCCGTCTTGCCATTCAGGATCCCGGCACCTCCGGCACCGTCTCCGGACGCATCTATGCCGTCTCTACGCTCGGATCGTTCATCGGCACCTTCCTGCCGGTGCTCGTACTCGTGCCGCTGATCGGCACCTACCGCACCTTTTTAGCCTTCAGCGGGCTGCTTCTGCTGGTGGCACTTTACGGCCTGGGCCGCGCCTGCGGCGCGCGCGCCACGCTGCCCTACCTGTGGATGCCGCTTGTCATCCTTGTGTTGGCGGTGCTGGGTGTGCGCGGCGCCGATAAAACCACCCCCGGCCTGGTGTACGAAACCGATTCGGCCTACAACTACATTCAGGTGTTGGACGATCAGGGCTACCGCTACCTGCGCCTGAACGAAGGCCAGGGCATGCACTCCATCTACCACCCCACCCAGACCAACTTCTACGGCCCCTGGGAGCAGGTGCTGGCGGCCCCCTATTTCAACAATACCCGTGTCAACCCCGCGGATGTGCGTTCCATGGCCATCGTGGGCCTCGCCGCCGGAACCACCGCCCGCGCCGCCTCGCTGGTGTACCCGGAAATGATCATCGACGGCATTGAAATCGACCCGGAAATCATCCGCGTGGCTCGGCAATACTTTGACATGAATGAGCCCAATCTCAATGTGATTATCGCCGACGGCCGCGTCGGGTTGGAGCAAAGCGACCGGCAGTATCAGATCATCAGCGTGGACGCCTACCGCCCGCCCTACATTCCCTGGCACATGACCACGGTAGAGTTCTTCCAATTAACCTACGACCGTCTGACCCCCGACGGCGTACTGGTCATCAACGTCGGGCGCGCGCCGCTCGACCGCCGCCTGGTGGGCGCGCTCTACAGCACCATCCGCGCCGTCTATCCCGCCGCCTATGTCGTCGACATCCCCGACACCTTCAACTCGATCATTTTCGCCACCAAAAGCCCCAGCGATCTGACCGGTCTGGCCAACAATTACCAGCGATTAAGCCAGGACCCCGCCACGCCGCCCCTGCTGCTGGAAACCCTCCAGCGCACCGTCACCCATTTGCAGCCCACCCCTGCCGCCGCACAGGTGTTCACCGACGATAAAGCCCCGGTGGAGTGGCTGACCAATGCCATGGTTTTGAACTTTTACATCAGCGGACAGATGGAGACCCTGCAATGAAAACGTTTTTTCGTGTTGCCACCGTTGCCTGCACCGTGATCTTGCCGTTCTTCCTCGTCATGTCGGCGGTGCGCATCGCATTCACCCCGGCCTTCATGCGCTATGAATACAGCCTGCCCAATTTTCCCGCCGATCCCTACGGCTTCACCACTTCGGATCGTCTGAAATGGGGCGGCATTTCGCTGGAATACCTGCTCAATGATTCCGACATCTCGTTTCTTGCCGACCAGCGTCTGGATGACGGTACGCCACTCTACAACGAACGCGAGCTGCCCCACATGCTGGATGTCAAGAACGTGCTTCAAGGCATGATCCGCGCCTGGTGGATTCTGGGCGCCGTCCTGATCCTGTGCGGCCTGTGGGCCTGGCGCACAGATCAATTGCCGCGCTTCTGGAAAGCCCTCCAGCATGGCGCGCTGGTCACGCTCGGGCTGATCGCCATCATCCTCGTCACCGTCGCCACCCAGTTTGACGCACTCTTCACCGCTTTTCACCGCGTGTTTTTCACCGGCGATACCTGGCTGTTCAATTATTCCGACACGCTCATCCGCCTCTTCCCGCTCAAGCTGTGGAGCGACGGATTCACCGTCGTCGGGCTGCTCGCCACACTCGGCGCGCTGATCGTCTTTTTTGTCGCGCGCCAGCTTTACAACCGCTGATCGAACTCTCCTACAAATCAAAACCGGCAGGCTTGCGCCTGCCGGTTTCATTTTTAAGTCAGGGACACACGACTACTTTTTCTTCTCGGCCTGCTTGGCCACCGCCGCGGCTTTGGCAGCCACCGCATCGGCGTCACCCAGATAATAGTGGCGCAGCACATTCAGGTCGTCGTCAAATTCATACACCAGCGGCACACCGGTGGGAATATTCAGCTCAACAATCTCATCATCCGGGATGTTATCCAGATGCTTGACAATCGCGCGCAGGCTGTTGCCATGTGCCGCGATGATCAATTTACGACCCGCCTTGAGGTAAGGCACTACCACGTCGTTCCAGTACGGCATGACACGCGCCAGTGTGATCTCCAACGATTCAGCGTCCGGCAGTTGTTCCGCTGTCAACCTGGCGTAACGCGGGTCAAAACGCGGATGGCGCGGATCGTCCTTGTCCAGCGCAGGCGGCGGCGTATTGTAGGAACGGCGCCAGATCTTGACCTGTTCCGGGCCATACTTCTCGGCCGTTTCTGCTTTGTTCAGGCCCTGCAGCGCACCGTAATGACGCTCATTGAGTTGCCAGGCGCGTTCCACTGGAATCCACATCAGGTCCATTTCATCCAGCGTAATCCACAGCGTGCGGATGGCACGCTTGAGCACGGACGTGAGCGCAAGGTCGAAGGTGTACCCCTCGGCTTTGAGAAGCTTGCCGGCGGAGTGCGCTTCTTCTACGCCGGTGGACGACAGATCCACATCCGTCCATCCGGTGAATCGGTTTTCAAGGTTCCACTGGCTTTCGCCGTGGCGCAGTAAAACAAGTTTAATCATGGTGACATCCTTTCTGGTCAGTTTGACAGAAATGTAGCGCAAGAGAGGCTCTTGCGCTACATCGGCTTTCGGTTGTTCCAGCCCGATTAGCGAA
The DNA here is from genome assembly GCA_034428975.1 of Anaerolineaceae bacterium. Taxonomy (GTDB): domain Bacteria; phylum Chloroflexota; class Anaerolineae; order Anaerolineales; family Anaerolineaceae; genus DAOUGY01. The sequence goes on from DAOUGY010000026.1 coordinate 7,938, forward strand.
CAGCCACCGGGTTTTCAGGGTTGGAGGAAGGATCAAAGATATGGAAGTTGTCCATGTTGAAGGCCAGGCTGATCTTCTCGCCCATGCTAAAGCGCGAGCGCGGGTCCACGCGGGCGACAAAGCTGTTCTTGCCGGACACCGCATAGAGGAAGATTTCGTTGCCCATCAACTCGGTGACATCCACTTTGGCTTCCATCTGCGCGGTGTGAATGCCGGACGGCGCATAAATCGGGTTGTGAATGTCTTCCGGACGAATGCCGAAGATCACATCCTTGTCCACAAAGCGCTGGTACGGGGCGGAGCGTTCATCCGGAATGGTCATGTGGAACTCACCGGTGTCCAGCACCAGTTTGCCCGCGTCGCTGCGCACCTTGGCCGGGAAGAAGTTCATGGCCGGCGACCCGATGAAGCCTGCCACAAACAGGTTGGCCGGGCGATCATACAGGTTCTGCGGGGTGTCCAGCTGCTGCAGGATGCCCTTGTTCATCACCGCGATGCGCGTGGCCATCGTCATGGCCTCGGTCTGATCGTGCGTCACGTAGATGAAGGTGGTCTGCAAGCGCTGGTGCAGCTTGCTGATCTCGGCGCGGGTTTGCACGCGCAGCTTGGCATCCAGATTGGAGAGTGGCTCGTCGAAGAGGAATACTTTCGGCTCGCGGACGATGGCACGCCCCACCGCAACGCGCTGGCGCTGACCACCGGACAGTTCGCGCGGCTTGCGTTTGAGCATCTTATCGTCAATGCCGAGGATGTTGGCGGCTTCGTTCACGCGGCGCTCAATTTCCTCTTTCGGCACCTTGCGAAGTTTCAGGCCAAAAGCCATATTGTCAAACACCGACATGTGCGGATACAACGCGTAGGACTGGAACACCATGGCAATGTCCCGATCCTTGGGCGCCACATCGTTAACCACTTTGTCGCCGATGTAGATATTGCCGCTGGTCACCTCTTCCAAACCCGCCAGGCAACGCAGCGCGGTGGTTTTACCGCAGCCCGAAGGCCCGACCAGCACCAGGAATTCCTTGTCATGGATCTCCAGATTCAGGTCGTTCAGCGCGATAAAGTCACCAAACTTCTTCATTACGTTAACATAATTTACGCCAGCCATCGATTCCTCCTTCCGGAACGAGTATAGTGACTATATTATAGGCCAGAAAGGAAACCCAACGCAAGCGGTATTTGTCACGAGTTTAAGCCAACTCACCCATAAAGACGATTTAAACAGGACGCGCCTCTCATGCCGGCATGAAAGGCGCGTCTATTCTGTCCGGGCTGGTCCTCTTAATCGACCGCAACCATGACGTTGGACGCCTTGATCACCGCGTACACTTCCTTACCGACTTTCAATCCCAGGGATTGCGCCGATTCGCGCGTGATGATCGAAACGACCTCCGCCCCACCGGGAAGTTCAATAATTACTTCCGTATTCACCGCTCCATCAACGATCTTCTTCACGGTGCCTTTCAAAACATTGCGTGCGCTCAGTTTCATCGTTTCTCCTTTCATCCATCCCAGCCAATCCCCAAGAGGAATTGGATATTGTTTATCGCCGTAATTATACTTCTCCACATCCAATACCGCAAATTGTCGTCCACACCCCGCGAATTCCAAAGAACTTAATCCTAATCTCATCTTTTACTCCAATTTGCGTTATAATAAACAGCTTTTGTCGTTCGCCGTCCAGCACGGCCACCGGTCTTCCCCCTTCTTTCATCCCCCATCGTTCAGGAGGTGACCATTTGTCTATTAACGTCTCCACCCTTCAGTATGATCTGAAGCAAGCCGTCACACCCAGCCGCGTGCAGGGACTCTGGCGGTTAATGCACGGGTTTTACTGGAAATACCTCGGCGCGACCATTAGCCTGTCGATTGCCGCCCTGGCGAAAACCGCCACCTACATGCTGCTGCGCTACTTCGTCGACAACTACTTCGGCGACGGCACACCCGCCATTGCCCTGCCGTGGATCGCGCTGGGTTTTGTCGGGCTGGCCGCGATCGAAGGCGTCGGCACATTTATGACCGGCCGCCTGGCCGCGCAAACCGCGGAGGGCGTCACTCGCCGTCTGCGCAACTACCTGTTCGACCACATCCAGAACCTGCCCTTCACCTACCACGACGCGCATCAGACGGGTGATCTTATCGAACGGGTTACGTCGGATGTGGATGCCTTGCGGCGTTTCTTCGCCGATCAAGCCATCGGTATCGGCCGGATCATCCTGCTGTTCGTGATCAACTTCATCGCCCTGCTGAACCTCAACGTCAAGCTGGCCTTCCTGTCGATCATCATCATCCCGTTTGTGATCATCACCTCGATGATGTTCTTCAAGCGCGTCACCAAAGCCTACGAAGCGTATCAGGAACAGGAAGCCGTGCTGTCCACCACACTGCAGGAAAACCTCAGCGGCGTGCGCGTGGTCAAGGCCTTTGCCCGTCAGGAATTTGAAAGCACCAAGTTCGAAAAGGATAACTTTGAGAAATTTCAACGCGGCAAGCGCCTGAACATGATGCATGCCCTCTTCTGGCCGGTCAGCGATACGCTCTGCACCTTCCAGATCCTGGGCGGCTATCTGGCCGGCGCCCTGATGGCCATCGACGGCTCCATCACCATCGGCACCTACCTGGCCTACGCCGGCCTGGTGGTCTGGATCATCTACCCGATGCGCAACCTCGGCCGCCTGATCGTCCAGGTGTCCACCGGTCTGGTTTCTTTCGGTCGTGTCAAGGAAATCATCAAAGAAGACCGCGAAGCGCTGGATGACGGTGACGTCGCACCGCAAGCCGGTGTGAAGGGCGCAGTCAAGTTTGAGCAAGTCGGCTTTGTCTACCCGTCCGGTTCCACCGCGCTGGCAGACATCACCTTTGAGTGCCGCCCCGGTCAGGTGGTGGCGCTGCTGGGTTCCACCGGCTCCGGCAAGACCACCCTGGTCAACCTGCTGCCGCGCTTCTATGACTACTCCGAAGGCCACATCCTGCTGGACGGCGTTGAGCTGAAGCGCTACCCGCGCCGCTATCTACGCCGCCAGATCGGCATTGTGGAACAGGAACCCTTCCTCTTCTCGCGCTCCATTCGCGAGAACATCACATACGGCGTAAACCGCGAAGTTTCGCAGGCTGAAATCGAAGCCGCCGCAAAAGCCGCCGCCATCCACGATGCCATAACCGGCTTCCCGCAGGGGTATGCCACACTGCTCGGCGAAAAGGGCGTCACACTCTCCGGTGGACAAAAGCAACGCGTGGCCATTGCGCGCACCCTGCTCAAGAATCCGCGCATTCTGATCCTGGACGACTCCACGTCCTCGGTGGATACCGAAACCGAGGCCGAAATCCGCGAGGCGTTGGAAAAGCTGATGCACAACCGCACCACCTTTATCATCGCCCATCGCATCCAGAGCATCATGAACGCCGACCTCATTCTGGTGCTGGATAACGGCCGCATCGTGCAGCACGGCACGCACGATACCCTGGTCAACCAGGACGGCATCTACCGCCAGATTTTCAACATCCAGACTCGCATTGAAGACGAGCTTGAAAAGGAGATCGCCAATGCCGGATGAGTATTTTGAAGAAGAGGAGTTCAGTACCCGCTTTGACGGAAAAACCTTCAAGCGGATTCTGGCCCTCACCCTGCCTCACCTGAAATGGGTAGCCGGTTTCCTGGTCGCCATTTTGATCGTCGCCGGCCTGGATTCGATCTTCACCTATTTGAGCAAAAACATCATCGACCAGGCCATCGTCCCGGGCGATCGTGAACTGCTGATCCATTACCTGCTGATCTATGCCGGCTTGACGGTTGCGCAGGCCAGCGCGGTGTTCGTGTTCATCTACTGCGCGTCCTACCTGGGTGAGCGCATCCGTTACGACCTGCGCCAGACGATGTTCAACCACATCCAGACACTCTCGCTCTCCTACTTCAGCCGCACCCCGGTGGGCTGGATGATGGCGCGCGTCACCTCGGACTCGGATCGCGTGGCTGAGCTGGTCACCTGGGGCATCGTTGATTCGGCCTGGGCGGTGATGAGCATCCTGACCTCGATGATCTTCATGGTGATCATCAACTGGCGCCTGGCGCTGGTGGTGTTCATCATCTTGCCCTTCGTGATTTACGCCGCCATCGAGTTTCGCAAGCGCATCCTGTCCGAGTTCCGCAATGTGCGCAAAACCAACTCGAAGATCGTGGCCGCCTACAACGAGAACATCTCCGGCGTGCGCGTCATTAAAGCGTTGGGGCGCGAAGAAGAAAACATGCGCGAGTTCGGCACGCTGACCGGCACCATGTACCGTTCGGCCTACCGCGCCGCCTGGTTGAGCGCACTCTTCCTGCCCTCGGTGCAGATGATTACCGCACTGGCGCTGGGTGCGGTGGTGTGGTACGGCGGGCTGCAAGCCCGGGCCGCCGGCATGACCATCGGCGGCATCCAGGCCTTTGTGTCGTACATCACTTTTATGATGTGGCCGGTGCAGGACCTGGCGCGCGTGTTTGCCGAAATCCAGCATGCCATCGCCTCGGCGGAACGCATCTTCTCGCTGGTCGACTCGGTGCCCGAAGTGGCCGACCGTCCCGGCGCCACCGACCCTGGTTCCATCCAGGGCGACATCGAATTTGATCACGTCGATTTCTTCTACGAGGAAGGCGAGCAGCATGTGCTCACCGACTTCAACCTGCGTGTTCGGCGTGGCGAAACCATCGCGTTGGTGGGTGCCACCGGCGGCGGAAAATCGACCATCGTCAACCTGCTGTGCCGCTTCTACGAGCCGCGCAAGGGTGTCATCCGCATTGGCGGGCGCGACTACACCAGTCTGTCGCTGAAGGCCATCCAGTCGCGCATCGGCATCGTGCTGCAAACGCCGCATCTCTTCTCCGGCACCATCCGCGATAACATCCGCTACGGCCGCCTGAGCGCCAGTGACGCTGAAATCGAAGAAGCCGCCACCCTGGCCGGCGCCCACGATTTCATCACCCGCTTCGACAAGGGCTACGATGAAGAAGTCGGCGAAGGCGGTAATCGCCTGTCGGTCGGGCAAAAGCAGCTCGTCAGCCTGGCGCGCGCCGTCTTGGCCAGGCCGGAGATCTTCATCATGGACGAAGCCACCAGCTCGGTCGACACCTTGACCGAAGCGCTCATCCAGCGCGGCATGGAAGCCCTGATGCAGGGCCGCACCAGCTTCGTCATCGCCCACCGCCTGTCCACCATCAAGCGGGCCGACCGCATTCTGGTGGTGGAAGAAGGCCGCATCGCAGAAATGGGCTCGCATGCCGACTTGCTGCGCAAACGCGGCAAGTACTACCAGCTCTACACCAGGCAATTCCGTCATCAGATGGAAGAGGCGTACGGTGGTTGGGTCGAAACGGCCGAACCCGGCGCCGCCTGACCGGACGTCATTTACACAAAGGATAAACAACGACCCCTCGCTGTCAACGAGGGGTCGTCTTTGTTCAGATAGGTTATCCTCTAGCGGGAAAGCCCCAGGCTCAAAGTATCTGTGCGGATCGAAGTATCGTCATACCCCAACTCGCCAGTAATGGTCTGGTACCCCTGGTCGTAGGCGCCGGCCAACGCCGGGTACACGACGCCGTACTGCAACGGCAACGGCAGGATAAAGTATCCATCACTGTCGGTGGATGCGAACGTGTACACATCCGCGTCCTGCGGATCGTTCCGGAAGGCGTCAATGTCCACGCCCGGGTTGAGCACAATCAACACCGCGCCCTCAATCGGCCGCCCGCTGTCGGCATCCACGATCGTCCCGTCCACCGTCACACCGCGCGCGTTGTTTGTTCCACCACCGCTCGTGCCGCCACTGCCGCCCACCGAGGTCGACGCCGAACCAATCATTGAAAAGCCTTCGCCGGCATAAAGTTCAATGGCATAATCCCCGTCGGGCAGCGGATTTCCGTTGGCGTAGTAGTAGAACGGATAACAATTCCCTTTAGCGCTGGTGTCCCACGGGAAGACATTGAGCGAAATCATCTGGTCGTTCTGGTAAAAGGCATAGACAAAATCCTGTCCTTCGCTCATGCCGCTGTAGCTGAACACGCTGACAATCGCCGGGGTACCAGTTGCGTAGTCGTTCACCTGCCCCACCGGGCAACCGTCTTCTGAGCTGAAGTCCTCCGCCCAGGAAACCAGTGCAAAATTCTCCTGCCCGCTCCCGCGCACTTCGTACGGGCTGTTATATGCCTGCCCGCGCAGCGCCGCGTCAATCATCGGCTTGGCCAGGTTGACCGAACGCAAGCGGTTGATACCGCCGCCCTGCGCCTCGAACACCCAGGAAGGAACCCCAATGATCTGGCCGTTCTCGTTGGTGGCCAAACCGCCGGAATTGCCCGGCGATACGTTGCTGTCGGTTTTGATGAACGCCCGATTGGTTTGCACCCGCGCCTGATCTTCAAACCCGGAGATCGTCCCCTGGGTGTAGGTGATTGTGTCACCGCCCGCGCCCGGATAGCCAAAGACGTGGATCTTGTCGCCGATATGCACCTGATCGGAATCACCCAGCGGCACAAAATCCAGTTTCAGCGCCTGACTGTCCACAAAATTGCCGTCCAGGTCGCGTGTAATGCGAATCACCGCCAGGTCCAACACGCCGTCCGAGGCCACCACATCCGCCAGATAGCGGACTTCCGGCTTCTGGTCCTCGGCAGCTGAGAACGCCACGCGCAGTTCTTCCACGTCCGGCGCCAGCAGCAATTGCGGGTCCTGATAAAACCCCGCCACGCCCGGCGAATGCGGGCTGGCGACGTGCGCATTGGTCAAAATCAGGCCGTCGGGAGTCACCACCGTGCCCGATCCGGTCCACATGGCCTGCAGCGGACCGCCATCCGGGCGCCCGTAAGCGAAAATCTGCACCGTGGCGCGTTCCAACCGCTGGATGTCGAAGACTTTGGCGGATGCCGGCACAGGAGTTGCTTTTTCTGTCGTTCCCGATTGCAACAACCCACCCGATGCGGCGGTTTCCTGCGCCTGCGGTTCCACAGTCTTTTCGGGGTCGTCGCCCATCGACACTTCGCACGCCAGTGCGGAAACCATCAACGCGACAATCACCGGCAGCATGCGTAAAAGGTTGCGAGTGCGTACGTTCATTGTTGACCTCCGGATTTCACCTGGATGGAATCCAGGAAGCGCTCAAATTGTGCCAGGCGCGCGTCAAAGGCATCTGCCGCGCTGCGGAAGGACACAATCAAGATCCCGCCATCCACATTAAAGTAATAATCCAATCCCTTCACCACCTGCGGCAAACCGGGAGTTTCCGGGTCCACCGCCGCCGTTGTCACTTTATACGCCACGCCTTCCCAGCCGCGGCGCTGCACTTCGCTCTCGTCCAGCACGCGGAAGGCCGTTTGCGACAGAGCCGCCTGGTTGTCGTTCAGCCGGGCAATGTCCGCCAGGCCAAGTCCGCCGGTGTTGGTCATCAACCGCACGGTGTACCGCACATCCGGCGCCAGCAAATTGGTGGCGGTAAATTTCAAATCCGCAATACCGTCTTTCACCAGCCAACCTTCGGGCACCTGCGCCGAAACACTGTCCTTTTCGTACGCGCGGGAACGGTTTTCCGCTCCATCCTTCACCAGCCAGCCCAACCCCAGGGCCACCAGGGTGAGCAGCGTGACCAGAATAACGGAGAGGGATGAGGTTTTCATCGTTGTGCGAGGGGTCGCGCTCATCTCAAGCCTCCTTATTGGCAAACACAACCTGCTGGTCACGGCGGATGAGCCAGGACAGCAGATACGTCACTCCTCCGGCCAGCACAGCCGCCAGCGCCAGGCCGGCCCAGGTGCTCAGGAAATCCGCGCCGCCGGACAGCGACCCGCTTTGCACCTTGCCGCGCAAGAAGAAGAACAGGCCGTTCAACGTCGCGGCAATGGCCACACCCATCGGCATCCACCAGGCCGGTTTGCCCTCCAGTTTTTCGCGCGCCAGGAAGTACCCTACAACGCCGGAGAAACTGGCCTGGGCCAGCGCCGTGATGGTGATGCGAATCACACCATTGCCCAGATCCACACCGCCGGACGCGATCACAAACATCACGTTGAGCGCCGTGGCAAAACCCAACCCGGCTGCGGTGGAGTAGATAATTCCATCCGTGCGCTCGTCAAATTCATTGGATGAATAGACCGAGAAGCGTACGGCGGCATATTTTAGAAACTCTTGCACAAAACCAATCACCAAAATACCGCCCAGGATTTGCACCAGACCGCTCTGATAAATCCACCGCCCGACGCCGAAGAAGCTGTCGGTCAGCGGAATGCCAATGGCGGCAGCCAGCAGCGCGCCCAGCAAAAAGACGCCCAGCACCATCGAGCGGGGTTCGGGCTCCAGGCGGTCCATCCGATAAAAGAAAGCCAGCCACAACCCCGCCGGGATGAGCGAAAGCAGCATACCCGCCAACGGCAGCGCCACGCCACTGAAGACCGGTTTCACCACGGCATCCACGGCATACACAATAACCACAAACAAAACCATCAAGCCGATCGTTAATAGATTGGTTTTCCATACCCCTTGACGCTGGTGATTGGCTTTTTCGAAATGCTCTTCGCAAAACGAATAGTTTGCCAACCGCCGCGTCGCGATACGCTCACATACACGGCAACGCTCCTCCATAGCTATGTAACCTCCTTAATGACGGGAACAGATAGGGTGAATGCATTTCCCCAACATACGAGGGAATAGTTCAATTATGCATATGGGATTGATAATGTCAATATTTGGTAATAAAAAAAGAATAACAATATCATTAATGAAAAACCGCACAGGTGACCTGTGCGGTTGGAGTGGCGAGGGTGGGATTTGAACCCACAACCAATGGCTTATGAGTCCACTGCTCCACCATTGAGCTACCTCGCCATAAGCGCCGGTAAGTTTACTACACACTTTTTACTTTGTCAACAAATGCGCGGGCAGTGCGCCCTAGTTTTTATACCGAGAACGCCAGCCCGCGTTCCTTCAATGAGACAAACCGCATGCCGCCAACGACCACGTGATCCAAACACTCGATGTCCAACAGCTTGCCGGCTTGAATCACGGAGCGGGTGAACGCCACGTCCTCCGGGCTGGGGGTTGGGTCGCCGCTGGGGTGATTGTGCACCAGAATAATACTGGCCGCGTTACGCTGAATCGCCGCGCGAAACAGCTCACCCACGCGCGCCGCGGCCATATTGAGCGACCCGACATACACATTCTCCACACTGATCAGCTGATTGCGCGTGTCCAGCAGAATCACGCGCAGATGCTCCTGCTGCAGCGCCGACATCTCGTAGCGCACCAATTCGGCAGCATCCGAAGGGGAGTGCACCGCCGGGCGTTCTTCCGGCTTTTCCAGAAGCAGCCGCCGCCCCAGCTCAATTGCCGCTTTGATCTGCGCCGCCTTGGCTTCGCCGATGCCGTGCTGCTTGCACACCTCCTCAAACGACGCGCGGTGCAGGCCGTACAGCCCCTTGAAATCGGAGAGCAGACGCTGTCCCACCTGCACCGCGTTCTCACCCGTCACGCCCACACGCAAAAGAATCGCCAGCAGCTCCGCAGTGGAAAGATCCTGCGCGCCGCGTTCGGCCAGCCGCTCGCGCGGCCGGTCGCTGACCGGTAGGTCTGTCATACGGGTGGTGCGATAATTGTCCGGTCGTTCTTTAACCATGGTTCAGCGCTCCAATGTGTGCAATACTATGACTATACAAGAGAGCATTAAATTGAGCAAGCGCGCAGCCGCCTTCCTTTCTTAACCCATGCTATAATTTCACAATTGGAGATGACCATGACTTTTGACCCCGCCAACCTGAGCAGTATCATCTTGGTCGCCACCGGCTTCGGTATCGCGTTTGTGGCCGCTCTCTGGCTCAGCCTGGTGATCTGGACCTTCCGCGACATCCGCACGCGCGCACGCGATCCGTTGGTGCGCATTCTGGCGGCTCTGGTAGTGGCCGTGCTTTTCTTGCCCGGAATTCTTATCTATCTCATCCTGCGCCCGCCGCGCACCCTCGAAGAAGAATACCAGCACACCCTGGAAGAAGAAGCGCTGCTGCAATCCATCGAAGACAACCCGCTTTGCCCGGGCTGCGGCCGGCGCGTGCGCGACGAGTGGGTGGCTTGCCCGAACTGCCACACCCGCCTGAAGAAACCGTGTCACCATTGCGGTAAATTGATGGAACTCTCCTGGAATTTATGCCCGCACTGCGCCACTCCTGCGCCCGGCATGCGCCGCGACGACCTTTCGGTCAACGAAGCGCTGCAATCACTGCCGCCGCAGGAACCTGCAGAATAATTCGATTTTATTGCTAGGCCAAACTAATTTGAGAAAGTGAATATTTTTATGCGGAAATTAGCCCTAGTTGAACCGGTCGATTACCTGGTAATTGGACACGTCACCAAAGACCTGACCCCCAGCGGACCCATCCTGGGCGGCACGGTCTCCTATTCGGCCCTCACCGCCAAAGCCCTCGGTCTGCGCGTTGGCATCGTCACCGCCGCCGAGGAAGGCCACCCGCTTGCCGATTTGGAAGGGGTGACCGTCGTGGCGCATCCGTGCGACCACAGCACCACCTACGAAAACATCATCACCCCCAACGGTCGAATCCTGTATTGCCACCACCAGGCTCCCTCCCTCAACATTTCGCATGTGCCCGATGCGTGGCGCAATGCCCCCATTGTGCATTTGGGCCCGGTGGCGCAGGAAGTCGACCCCGGTCTGGTACGCGCCTTTCCCAACGCGCTGGTGGGCGTTACCCCGCAGGGCTGGATGCGCCGCTGGGATGAAACCGGACGGGTTTCATACACCGACTGGCCGGAAGCCTCGTTTGTGTTGGAACAGGCCGGCGCGGCAGTCATTTCGCTGGAAGACGTTCAAGGCGATGAAAAACGCATCGAAGACATGCTCTCCCACATCCGCGTTCTGGTCGTCACCGAAGGTTCGTGCGGCGCTCGCCTGTACTGGAACGGCGATTTACGCTATTTCCGCGCCCCGAGTGTTGAAGAGGTCGACCCGGTGGGCGCCGGTGACATCTTCGCCACGTCCTTCTTTGTGCGCCTGCATCAAACCCGCGATCCGTGGGAAGCCGCGCGCTTCGCCACGCTGATCGCGTCCCAATCCGTCACCCGCCGCGGGCTCAAATCGGCGCCCAGCCCGGATGAAATCAAAACCTCTCTGGTGGAAGTACTACCGAAATAGGGCCTATGGCGCGAATTTATACGCTCGTCAATCAGAAAGGCGGCGTGGGCAAAACCACCACCGCCATCAACCTGGGAGCATTCCTGGGCTATTACGGTCAGCGCGTCTTGCTGGTGGACTTGGACCCGCAAGCCAACGCCACCTCGTCGCTGGGCATCGACAAACGCACCGTGCGCACCGGCACCTACGAGGTATTGATTGGCGCGGCGCAGCCCGGCCCGCACATTATGCACAACCCGCGCTTGAAGATCTCCCTGTTGCCTTCTTCGCCGGCGCTGGCCGGCGCCGAAGTGGAACTGATTGACCTGCCCAATCGCGAACTGCGCCTGCGGGATGCGCTCACCTCGCTGTCCGACCGCTATGATTATATCCTGATTGATTGCCCGCCCTCGCTTTCCCTGCTGACTGTCAACGGCCTCGTCGCCGGGCGGCAAGGGGTGATCATTCCCGTGCAGTGCGAATACCTCGCCCTCGAAGGGTTGGGGCAGCTCACCTCCACGCTCGACCGCATTCGCCAATCCCTCTACCCCGAATTGCAGGTGCGCGGCGTGGTGTTGACCATGTACGACGGCCGCACCCGCCTGGCGTTGGACGTGGTTGGCGAAGTGCGCCGCTACTTCCCCACCCAGGTGTTCCAATCGATCATCCCGCGCAGCATCCGCCTGGCCGAAGCGCCGTCTTACGGCCTGCCGGTCAGTATTTATGCCCCCGAATCGAGCGCCGCCAAGGCTTATGCCGCCCTGGCGCGTGAAGTGCTTGAGCGAGACGGGATCCACATCCCAATCCCTGAATAACCTGTAGGAGGAAAAGCGCCATGTCACGAAAAGGCGGCCTTGGCAAAGGGTTGGATGCCCTGATCCCATCCAGCAGCCCGGTCAGCATTGCGCAGGGGGCTTCCTACGTCCCTGTTGACCACATCATTCCCAATCCGCAGCAACCGCGCAACGAGATTGACGAAGACAGCCTGCATGAACTGGCCGATTCGATTCGGGAACACGGCGTTCTACAGCCGTTGATCGTTTCACCCGGCGCGGACGCCGATGAATACATTCTCATCGCCGGCGAGCGCCGCCTGCGCGCATCGCGCCTGGCCGGGCTGGAAGTCGTGCCCGTAGTGGTTCGCACCACCACCGAGCAGGAACGCCTGGAGCTGGCTCTGATCGAGAATGTGCAGCGCGCCGATCTCAGTTCGCTGGAAACCGCCGTCGCCTATCGCCGTCTGTCCGATGAATTCAACCTGACGCACGATGAAATTGCCGCCCGCGTGGGCAAGAGCCGCGTGACGGTCACCAATTCGCTGCGCCTGCTCAAACTGCCTGAAACGGTGCTGCAGGCGCTGGCCGGCGGCAAGATCACCGAAGGGCACGGCCGCGCCCTGCTGGGCCTGTCCTCCCCGCAGGCGCAAATCGGCGCGCTTGGCACCATTTTGCGCAACGGCCTGAACGTACGCCAAACCGAAGAATTGGTGCGCAAATTGAGTGGTGAAAAATCGCCCCGCCCGCCGCAAAAAGAAATTGCTCCCGAAGTGCGCGCCTTGGAAGAACGCCTGCGCGACAGCCTGGGCACGCGCGTGACCATGCGCCACGGCAAAAAAGGCGGCACGCTTACCATTCATTACTATTCATCCGAAGAGCTGGAAGCCATTCTGGCTCAAATCCTCAAGGAGTGACCTCGTGCGCATCCTGTACAACGCCCGCATCCACACCCTCGATCCGCGCCAACCCGTTGTCAGCGCGATGGCCATCGACGGTCAGCGTATTTTGGCCACCGGAAGCGATGCCGAAATGCTTGCGTTGGCCACTCCCCTAACCCTCACGGAAAACATGGGGGGCAGAGTCATCCTGCCCGGTTTGACCGACGCGCACGTTCACCTGCAGATTTACGCCTTTAGCCTGCAAAATGTGGACGCCGAAACGCCCACCCGCGCCGAATGCCTGCGTCGCGTGGCGGAACGCGCCATGACGACCCGTCCCGGTGAATGGATTCGCGGACATGGTTGGAACCAAAATGTCTGGCCGGAAGGTTTTGGCAACCGTCAGGATCTGGATTCCGTAGCACCCAACAATCCGGTCTACATGACCGACAAATCGGTGCATGCCGCCTGGGTCAACACGGCGGCGCTCAAAATACTGGGTATCAACGCCGCCACGCCCGATCCTGCCGGTGGCATCATTCAACGCGATGTCCGAGGCGAACCAACCGGTATTCTCTTTGAAGCTGCCGCTTTTGACCTGTGGTCGTCAGTGCCGGGACCGTCGCCCGAGCAGATCCGCACTGCCATCTTCGCTGCGCAGAACAAGCTCTTCTCGCTGGGCCTGACTGGGCCCGCCACTCGTCGGCTCCCGTCTTGGCCACGCCCTCGCTGGTGATGACGTGCTTGAACGGCCGCAGAGGCAGGCGCAAGCCGGCCACGGCCGGATCAGCGGCCAGGGTCCGCAGCGCCGAGACGGGCAGGCGGTGTTGGATCCGCCCTCTGGACGCGGCCTGGACGGACC
>DAOUGY010000027.1:0-14539 GCA_034428975.1 Anaerolineaceae bacterium
GGCGAGCCGCTGCAGCCGGAATACCAAACCCGGTTGGAAGACACCGCGCGCGCCACCGGCGTGAATGTGCGCTTTGCCGGAAAGATGAAGCAGAGCGAGATCGCCGCCGAGCTGGCCCGGACGCACGTGTTTGTTTCGGCCTCGCGCATGGAAGTGCAAAGCCTGGTGATCATTGAAGCGCTGGCGTCGGGCACGCCGGTGGTGGGGCTGTCCAACGAGACGGTGGACGAGCTGGTGAACGAGCACGACGGCGCCTGGCTGGCGGCAGACACCACGCCCGAGGCCTTCGCCGCGGCGGTGCGGCGCGTGGCCGAGCTGCCCCCCGGTGATTACGCACGTCTGTGCCGGGCGGCGCGCGAGCGCGTCAACGCATTGGATTGGACGAATGTGATGGAGAAAACCATCGCCGCCTACGAGAAGGCGCTGCAGGATCGCGAGCGGGTGCCGCAACGCATCTCGGCGGCCGAATTGTTGGAAAAATATCTGGCGCAGTTGCCCGCCGGGCGCTTGCGCGACCACATTCTGGAAACGGCCGGCGGTATTGATCTGCCGCGCCCGCGCGGCCGCGGGCGGGTACGCGTCGTTTCGCTGGCGGGCCTGAACATGGCCGCGTCGATGGTGGCCTACCCGCTGCTCAAAGGGCCGCTGGGCCGGCTGGCCAGCCGGCCGCGCCGCCCCCGGCCCGCGGCATAACGGGGTCACGCCCTTTGCCTGGGGTTACGGCCCCCAACGCGGCTGATAATCGCAGTAGTCGTTGTCCGTCAGGCGGCGCAGGTCCGAGCCGTCGCGGCGCATGATGTACAGCTCGCAGCCCTGCAGGTCGCGGTAGCGGTCGAGATAGCCGGTGAACACCACCCATTGCGAATCGGGTGAGAAGGCCGGCGCCAGACTGTTGCCGCCGGTTTTGCCGATCTGGCGCAGGTTCGAGCCGTCCGGCGCCATGAAGTACAGCTCGCGGTGCCAGACGGTGCCGGCATAAGTGCCGATGGTCGTGCCGTCCGGCGACCAATCGGTGCGCCCGCGCAGTCCTTCCATATTGGTGATGAAATGCGCGTCGGTTCCATCGGCGTTCATCACATACAGCTGCGTTTCGCCGCCCGCCGTGCGCGCGTAGACGATCTGCGTGCCGTCCGGCGACCAGGAAGGATCGAGCAGATCCACGTTGGGTTCGGCGCGCAATTCGTGCGGGTTGCTGCCGTCGCGCTGCATCAGCCAGATGCTGGTGGTCAGGTTGGCGTCCGCGCCGACGTGGGTGAAGACGATTTGCGTGCCGTCCGGCGAGATTTCCGGCGCGGCGACGCCCGGCAGATTGGTGGTCAGGGCTTTCACGTTGCTGCTCTGCAGGTCCATTTCGTACACCTGCCATTTGCCGGTGCGGATGGAGGCAAACACGATCGACCGGCCGTCGGGCGCAAACGAGGGGTAGTAGTTGTTGCTATCAAAAGTTAATTGGCGAAAGCCGCTGCCGTCGGCGTTGATCAGGCAAAGCTGGATGTCGTTTTCATCCCGGTGGACCTGGCAGGAATAAACGATCTTGCCGGTGGGGTCGTCCGAAGTGGGCGCCGCCGCGGATGGGGTGGTTTCGATGACGCCGGGCTGGGTGAGGGCGGTGGTGGCGCTTGGCGCAAAGGTCGGAAAGACCAGTTCGTCGCGCGGGTTGGCGGCGCGAATAACGAAAAGCAGGATGATCAGGCCGATGATGCCCACCAGGGTGGTGATGCCCACCGCCAGCTTCACCGGTGAGAGGCGCCGCGGCGGAGCCGCGAAGGTCGCTTCCACGGGCGGCAGGGGAAACCCGCACTGCCCGCAAAATTGGGCGTTGGGCGGGTGGGGCGTTCCGCAGTTGGGGCAGGTGACTTCGGGCATGGCAAACCATCCGGCGAGCGTTGATACGCTTGATTGTAGTCAAAATCCGCTAAAATGAAAAATGCAAAACGATGAGACGTGGAGGTCGAATGATGGACGATATCAACACACAACTGATCCGTGTGCGCGATGCGCTGCGCGAACGACAGAAAACGCTGGCACGTTTGGAGCAGGCCCGCGCGGCGCGTGAAGCCAAGCAGCGCAGCGTGGCCGAATTGGAAACGGCGCTGCGGCGTGAGGAAGCCGATGTGCGCCGCCTGGAGGGCATGAGCCTGGCGGGGCTGCTGCACAGCGTGTTGGGCGACCGCGAGGAAAAGCTGGGCAAGGAACAGCAGGAGGCGCTCGCTGCGCGATTGAAATATCAGGCGGAGAAACGCGGGCTGGATTTTCTGGACGAGGAAATTGCCGCGCTGGAAGCGCGCAGCGCGCAGGGGCGTGGGTTGGAGAGCGAGTATGCCGCGCTGCTCGATCAGAAGCAAGCCGCGCTGCAGGGCACGGCATCACCGGCCGGTCGCCGGCTGGCCGAACTGGCCGAACGCCGCGCGGACGCCGGGGCTGATTTGCGCGAAGTGAACGAAGCCGTCGAGGCGGGGTATCAGGCGGAGGGCGCGGTGCGCCAGACGGTGGAGGCGCTGAACAGCGCCGGCAACTGGGGCACGTGGGATCTGCTGGGCGGGGGGATGCTTTCCAGCGTGATCAAGCACTCGCGGCTGGACGAGGCGCGCGAGGCGGCGGATGCCGCCCAGCCGTTGTTGGAGCGTTTCCGGCGCGAGCTGGCCGATGTGCAGGCGGCCACCGACCTGGATCTGCCGGTGGATGGGCTGACGCGCTTTGTGGATATCTTCATGGATAGCTTCTTGTTTGACCTGCTGGTGCAGTCGCGCATCCGCGCCTCGCTGGAGCAGGCCGAGGCGGTTCAGGCCCAGGTGCGGCAGATCATTGTGCGGCTGGAAGGCAAGGCGGCGGCGGTGCGCGCCGATCTGGCGGTGATGGATGAGGAGCGCCGCCGGCTGCTGGAGGAGGACGGCGGGTAGGTCGAAAATCATCGCACCCAAAGCCCCAAAGGCCGAAAAACAAGCGAGAATCCACGGATAAAGAGGATGGTCACGGATGCAGGATGAGAAAAAGGTGTTTCCGTGCTGTCACCTGTGGATATCTGTGTTCATCCGTGGTTAAAGTTTGTTTTTATATCCCTGGCTGTGGATAAGATTCCGCCGCCGGGGACGGCGGCGGAATCAAGAAGGCAGTAATTCTTAACTCGCTTGAATCTGTGTTTATCCGTGGTTGACTCTTCCTTCTTCCCATCCTTGGACGAGACCGCTCACGGCCGGGCGAAATTGACCGCCCAGTAGCCCGAACCGGGTTGGCGCTTGTGGATCAGGTCGAAATACACCTGCGAATCGATCGTCTCATACACATCCGAGCGCGGCGTGACGATCTCCACCCAGGTCTGGCCGGGCTTGAACGCCACCGGCTGGCCCTGCGCATCCACAAAGCGGATCGGGCGCAGCTTACCCGTTTTGCGCTCGTACTCTCCGCTGGCTGTCGTCCAGTATATATCCTGTACTTTGCCGTCGCGGAAGAGCAGCGCCGGCGCGCGCCGGATGTAGAGCATATCCAGGTCGATGATCGTTTTGGCCTGCACGGCGTGGTTGACGAACAGAATCACCACATTCTCATAACCCAGCGGTTCCTTGTTGAGGCGGTCGCTGGCCTGAATGAAGGTCACCCCGTCGGCGTCATCCTGAAAGCGCTGGTACGCGCCGGAGACCGGGTCGTAGCGCCAGATGATCTGGTTGAGGTAGCTGTACCCGATCCACACGCGGTTGGCGGGTTTTCCAACGGTCGGGGCGGCCGAATCGAACTTCATGCCGCTCAACGAAGCCCCGCCCAGCTTCTTCTGGTTGGCGTCGGCAATCTCCTCCAGGCGCGTCACCGGCAGCATGGCGCTGTTGATGCTGCTCGAGTCCGAGCCGAATACGTTGGTGTAGTCGCTCAAGTTGGCGGCCACGTCCTTGTAGGCCGAGGCCATCACCAGAAAGCCGTTGTAGAGCTTGCGCATGCTCTCATAGGGCAGGCGCCCCGAGCGCACCGGGCCGATGGCGGCGTCCTGGGCGGCCTGCTGATCGGCAGTCTGGTTGCCGCCGCTGGTCAGCGCCGCGCCGGGATAATCGCCATAGAAGAGCGCCAGCAGGCGCGTCATGCCTTCGCCGATGTACAGCTCAAAGACCATCGACGCGGCGGACAGCCCGGCCTGCGGGCGCGCGCTCACCGGAAAATTGGTGATGGAGATGAGCGCGGGCGGGTTGAGCAGATTTTCCGGCGAACCGACCGGCAGGCCGGTGAGCGGGTTGACGCCCGCCGGGAAGCTCTCCGGCCCCAATGGGCCGGGGGTGGGTTGCGGCGTGGGGGTGTTGGCCGCGGCGGATACCCGGATCCCCGGGGAATGTAGAAGCAGCCCGAACAGCGCCAACACCGCCAATGTCATCAGGAAAAAGCCTGTTTTTCGTTTCATCGTTTCACTCCCAATAGGCCTGTTTGCCTGATTGAATTGTACTCAACCGGGCAGGTGTTTTTCCATACGCTCACCTTACAGTTCGGATACGGAAGGCCCGGATCGGTGGGTTGGTGCTCTTGCACCCTTTGCGCATCTCCTCTATAATAATCAAAACAAATGTTCGATGGTGCGGGGTGTCATGCCGGTAAATTATCTACAAATTCAAAATCAGGTGCGCGAATTGGGCGCCAAAGCCCGCCAGGTGGAGACCGACCGGCGCGACCGCCTGGAGCAAAGCCGCCAGGCGCTGGAACAGCACGCCGCCGAACTGCCCGCCCTGCGCGAACGCGTGGATCGCGCGTTGAGCGCCAACAGCAATTTGCGCTGCGCCGTGCCGCTGGACGAACGCCTGGACGCCGCTTTTCCGGCGCCGGAATTCACGCCCCCCTGCGTGCTGCTGGCGGCCGATGGCTCGCAGATCAACCCCTCGCGCCACGAGCGCGTCGAATTTGGCGTGATCAACCTGGGCGCCATTCGCCTGTGCCCCGGTCAGGCCGAAATCCCCCGCGAGACGGTGGAGAGCGATTTGCTGGTGTATGATGCACTGCACACCAGCCGCGGCCCGGTGACCGAGGAAATCATGGCGCTGCGGCGCGATTTACGCGAACGCCAGATGCTGCTGCGCCTGACCGAAAATGAAGCGCCGCCGGTCATCACCCTCACCGACGGCCCGTTGGAACTTTTCCGCGAGCCGTCCGATAACGACCAGGCGGAGTTTCGCCGCGCCTTTGAAGATTACCGCCTGGTGCTGCGCGAGCTGGCCGCGCGCGGGGTGAGCACCGCCGGCTATGTGGACAAGCCGCGCTCGGACCTGCTGGTGCGCCTGCTGGAATTGACTTTGCTGCCGGACGAGCTGCTGGCCGAAGCCGGGCGTGGGCAACGCCCACTGGAAGGCATCAGCGATGCGCTGCTGCTGCAACATTATTTGCGCCCGGGCGAACGCTCGGCGCTGTTTGCCATTCAATCGCCCTCGGCGCAGAAGTTTGACGGCGAGCTGCGCCTGCATTTCTTCTATATGAATGCCGGGCGCGAGGGCCACCCCTCGCTGGCGCGCGTGGAGCTGCCCGAGTGGGTGGCAAGCGACCGCGCTGCGCTGGGCCGACTGCACGCCGTGCTGCTGCGCCAGTGCCGCCAGATGGGCACGCGCCCCTACCCCTACGCGCTGCACCGCGCGCATGAGATTGCCGTGGTGCGCCTGGACGAGCGCGCCAAAGTGGAAGATATGATCGTAGCCGAACTGACCCGCCTGGGCATTGCCGTGGGCGATAAATCCAACAAACAGGTGGCCAAAGACAACAATGGCCGAACGAGGCTGGAATGAGCACAATTGAAATCGGACGACTGCTGCGCGCCAACACCACCGGCTGCATCATCGGCTGCCGCGTCTCGCAACTGGACGTGCCGGCCTTTGGCGGGATGGTGCGCATTCCGCTGGGCGACGGCGCCCAGACCTACGGCCTGATCCATGATATTCACATCGACGACGACGGCCTGGTGCGCCAGCTTGTCACCGCCGAGGGGCTGGCCGATGAGGTGATCCTCGACAACCGCATGAATCGCAACGTGCCGGTCGAGATCAGCGTGCTGTTCACCGGATACGAGCAGAACGGGGTCATCTCTCACCTGCTGCCGCCGCGCCCGCCGCTGACGCTCGACGCGATCTTCCCGTGCGGCGACGCCGAATTGTGCCGCTTCACCGGCGCGGGGCGCTTTGGCTATTTCCGCCATGTGCTGCGCAACGCGGATCTGCCGGTGGGCGAGCTGCTCGCCGCGCACCTGCAGCAGGCCGGGCGCGCCCAACGCGCCGCCGGCAACGCCGGGTGGGTCAACGCCGCCATGCAGGAGTTGATCACCCTGCTGCGCGACGATTATCCCACGCTGATCAACGTGCTCGGCGCGCTGGCCGACGGCAATTTCTAGTCTCCGGGGGAGCCTGCCATGTCCATGAACGCAAACGAAACCCAGCATCTCGCCATCGGCTATGTGGTCGGCGGCGGTTTAAAAGAAAACCTGCGCGTGCGCCTGACTCTGGCCCCGCAGGACGTGCAGGAAGGCGCTTTTGTCATCATTCGCAGCGGGCCGTATCAGTTCTACGGGCTGGTCACCGACCTGCAGTTGGGCGCCACCGACCCGCGCTTTGCCGACGAGCAAAGCGAAGCGCGCCTGCCGGCCAACCTGGCCGCCCTGCTGCACGGGCAGACGCTGTACACCAATCTGGAAGTGATGCCCGCGCTGATGCTCGAGGTCGGCCCGGACGACCCTGGCGAGTTCGCCCGCTGGTTGGCCGAGGTGGAAGCCGGCAAACGCCCGCGCCCGCGCCTGATCCCGGTCAAAACCGTGCCCTCGCACCATGCCGAGGTGCGCATGGCGTCGGCCGGTGATGTGGCCGAGATCTTCGGCAAGCCCGGCGAGGGCGGCAATTTCATCATTGGCAGCACCCGCGAGCAAAACCACCCGGTCTGCCTGGACCTGGGCAAGTTCGTGCAGCGCTCGTCGGGCATCTTTGGCGCTACCGGCACAGGCAAATCCTTCCTCACGCGCATCATCCTGGCCGGGCTGATCCACTACAACCGCGCCTCGGTGCTGATCCTCGACATGCACAACGAATACGGCTTTGACGACACCGCCTCGGACACCAACCAGCGCGTCACCGGCCTGCGCAGCAAGTTCCCGGCGCGCGTGCGCGTCGTGGGATTGGGGCGCGGCAGCGCCGTGCGCGGACAGATGCCCGACTTTCACCTGGAGATCGCCGAGAAGGATATTGCGCCGGTGGATGTGGAGCTGCTCAGCCGCGAGTTGAACCTGAAAGAGACCACCCCCACCACGCTGGACGCGCTCTACCATACCTTTGGGCCGCAGCACTGGTTCACCGAGTTCAAGCAGATGAAGGTCGGCTCGGTGATCGAAGACGACAACGGCAAAAAGATCCCCGCACCCGACAGCGTGGCCTTTTGGGCCAACCAGGCCGGGGTCAATGCCCTGGCGGCCGAGGCGCTGCACGGCAAGCTCAACCGCGTCTTCAACCGCCCGTATATCGTTGAAAATTCCGCGGCCGACACGGTAGCCGAGATCGTCAAGGCGCTGGAAGCCGGGCAGCATGTGGTGCTGTCCTTTGGCGATTACGAAAGCGATCTGGACTACCTGCTGGTCAGCAACTTGCTCACCCGTCGCATCCGCGAGGTGTGGGAGAAACGCACCAACCAGTTCCGCACGCACGGCGAAAAGGAGCCGCGCCCGCTGGTCATCGCCGTGGAAGAGGCCCACAAGCTACTCAACCGCGAGATGGCCGCGCAGACCTCCTTCAGCACCATCGCGCGCGAGATGCGCAAATATTACGTCACCCTGCTGATCATCGACCAGCGCCCTTCGCAGATCTACGATGAGGTCATGTCGCAGCTCGGCACGCGCATCACCGGCTGGCTGGGCGACGACAGCGATATTGCCGCGGTGCTCTCCGGATTGGCCTCGCGCGATACGCTGCGCGGCATGCTGGCCCGCCTGCAGCCCAAGGAAGAGGTGCTGCTGCTGGGCTGGGGCGTGCCCATGCCGCTGCTGGTGCGCTCGCGCCGTTATGACGACCGCTTCTGGCAGGAGCTGCTTGGCGGCGCTCAAGGCGGCGATTTTGACGAGGCCAAAGTCCTCAAGGGCCTGGGGTTCTAAAGGTTCACCCGATTCCATCTCTCTGTGCGCCGCGCTGGATCACCGGCGCGGCGTTTTGCTTTGCATTCCGACCTGCCCGCCGGCGGGGCGTTTCTCCTGTATAATAAAAACGCAAGTCGTTGCCGCAATCGGGGGGCAATTTCACCCTGCCGCGGCGGCCCGCGCCGCATCTCAACCATCGAGGTTCGCATGGTCTCCTTCCGCGATCTGACCGCCGGTTTTTCCAGGCTCAACCTGCCCGGCGGAGCGCCTGTTCTGGTACACGCCTCGCTCTCCGCGTTTGGCGAAGTGCGCGGCGGCGCCGACGCCGTGACCGGCGCGCTGCTGGGCGCTTTCCGCGGCGTCATGGCGCCCACCTTCACCTACCGCAGCATGATCATCCCTGAAGACGGCCCGGCGGACAACGCCCTCACCTACGGCTCGGGGCATGACGCCAACCGCATGGCCGAAATTTTCACCCTCAAAATGCCGGCCGACCCACAAATGGGCATCGTGGCCGAGACGCTGCGCCGCCATCCACAGGCGCGCCGCTCCAATCACCCCATCCTGTCGTTTGCCGCCGTCGGGCTGGACGACGCACTGAAATCGCAAACGCTGGCCGGGCCGTTCGCGCCCATCGCCGCGCTGGCCGAACTGGACGGCTGGGTGCTGCTGCTGGGCGTGGATCATACCTGCAACACGGCCATTCACCTGGGCGAACAGCGCGCCGGGCGCAAGCGCTTTGTGCGCTGGGCGCTCAACGGTCCGGGCGTGCGCGAATGCACCCACTTCCCCGGCTGCTCACTGGGCTTTCAACAGATCGAACCGCGGATGAGCGAAGCCGATCCGCGCGGCGATTTTTGGCGGCGCACGGTCATTGGCGAGGCCGACGTGCAGGCGGTGCGCCTGGCGTGGCTGCTGGATTTGGTCGAAACCACCCTGCGGCGCGATCCGGCGGCGCTGCTGTGCGACCGGCCGGGGTGCGAATTGTGCGAAAGCGTGAGGCAAAGCCTGTGAGCGCTCCAACCTTCCTGACCCATCTGGAATGCCCCGAATGCGGCCGGCGCTTTGACGCCGACCAATTGCAAACCTTCTGCGCCGACTGCCGCTCGCCGCTGCTGGCGCGCTACGACCTGCCGGCCGCTGCCGCCGTGCTGCGCCGCGAGGAGATCGCCGCCCGCCCGCGCGGCATCTGGCGCTGGGCTGAATTGCTGCCGGTGCGCCGCCCCGAATTTCGCCTGTCGCTGGGCGAAGGTGACACGCCGCTGCTGCCCGCCCCGCGCCTGGGTGCCGCCCTGGGCCTGGAAAACGTCTGGATTAAAGAAGAAGCGCTTAACCCGAGCGCCTCATTCAAAGCGCGCGGGCTGGTGATGGCGGTTTCACGCGCCTGCGAACTGAGCGCGCGCGCCTTTTTCATCCCCACCGCGGGCAACGCCGGCGGCGCGCTGGCGTTGTATGCCGCCCGCGCCGGGGCCGAAGCGCACGTCTACATGCCGGCCGACGCCCCACGTCTTAACCAGTTGGAAGTGCAAATGGCCGGCGGCGACCTGCACCTGGTGGATGGGCTGATCAACGACGCGGCGCGAATCGGCGCCGCCGAGGCCGCCCGCATGGGCTGGTTTGACATGTCCACCTTCAAGGAGCCGTACCGCGCCGAGGGCAAGAAAACGATGGGCCTGGAACTGGCCGAAGCCTTTGGCTGGGATCTGCCGGACGTGATTCTTTACCCCACCGGCGGCGGCACCGGCCTGGTGGGCATGTGGAAAGCCTTTGCCGAATTGCAGGCCCTGGGCTGGATTGGCGGCAAACGCCCGCGCATGGTCAGTGTGCAGGCTGCCGGCTGCGCGCCGGTGGTGCGCGCCTTCACCCGCGGCGATGAACGCGCCGAACCGTGGGCCGATGCGCACACGCTGGCTTCCGGCCTGCGCGTGCCGGCGGTCTTTGCCGACCGCCTGATTCTGCGCGCGCTGCGCGAAAGCGGCGGCACGGCGCTGGCGGTGACGGATGAAGAGATCAGCGCCGCGCAACTGGAACTGGCGCGCAGCGAGGGCGTTTTTGCCGCTCCCGAAGGCGCGGCCACCGTCGCCGCACTGCGTCACCTGGCGCAACAGGGCTGGGTGCAGCCTGGCGAGCGCGTGGTGCTGTTCAACACCGGCAGCGGCCTCAAATACCTTTAATCGACTGGAAGGGCAGCATGAACGTTCCCGGAAATGATGCCACCTCGTTACTCAAGCTCCTGCTGGATATCGGCCGCGAGCTGGCCACCACCCTCGACCTGCAGGTGGTGCTCTCGCGCGTGTTGTTTTTATCCATCGGCAATGTCGGCGCGGAGCGCGGCACGCTCATCGTGTTGGATGATGAACAGGAACCCGTGCACGCCGCCATCGTCTACAACGGTCAGTTGCTGCCGTACACGGTGGAGCAGCTTCGTGAAGTGGTCGACCGCGGCCTGGCCGGCTGGGTGCTGCGCAATCGCAAGCCGGCCCTGCTGAACGATACCAGCAAGGACCCGCGCTGGGTGCTGCGCCCGGACGACGATGTGCGCCAGACAGGCGCCAAATCGGCCATTTGCGTGCCGCTGATGGCGCGCGAACGGCTGGTGGGTGTGCTGACCATCGTTCATTCGCAGCCGGGCTCGTTCAGCCCCATGCATCTCGAACTGCTGCAGGCCATCGCCGATCAGGCGGGCATGGCCGTGCACAACGCCCAGCTCTACGATTCGCTGGAAGCGGTGCACCGCCGCTACCATGACCTGTTTGAAGATTCGATCGATCCAATTCTCATCACCGACTTGCAGGGGCGCATTCTGGAAGCCAACCGGCAAGCCGCGCTGGCCAGCGGCACCGACGCCAACCGCCTGACGCAGATGCACGTCAGTGAATTGCGTGACATTCCCCCGGCCTGGTTGGATGAAAACCTGCCGCGCTTGAAAGACGGCGAAACCCTTGCGCTGGAAACCGTGCTGGAGCGCCCCGGGCGCAGCAGCCTGCCGGTGGAAATTCACGTGCGTCAGGTGCGCCCCGGCAAAGACGAGGAAGTCATCCAGTGGATTTTGCGCGACATTTCGGCGCGCAAAGAACTGGACGGCATGCGCAGCGATTTGAGCGCCATGATCTACCACGACCTGCGCTCGCCGCTGGCCAACATCATCTCCAGCATCGATGTGCTCTCCACCATGCTGCCGCCCGAAAGCGCCGCGCCGATGCGCCCGCTCTTCCAAATTTCCATTCGCTCGGCCGACCGCATGCAGCGCCTGATCAGCTCGCTGCTGGACATCAACCGCCTGGAACAGGGGCAGGCGATTGCCAACCCCAAACCCATGCAAATGCGCGATCTGGTCTACGATGCGCTGGAAACGTTGCAGCCCATCATCGAAAGCAATCATCAAACCCTTGCGATTCAACTGCCGGCCGATCTGCCGCCCGTCTGGGTGGATAATGATATGATCCGCCGCGTGATCATCAACCTGCTGGAAAATGCCAGCAAATTTACCCCCACCGGCGGTCAGCTTTCGGTGCAGGCCGCGCGGGTGGATGATCGCGTGCGCGTGGATGTGCGTGACACCGGTCCGGGCATCCCCGCCGCTGCCCGCGAGAAGATCTTTGACAAATTTGCCCGCTTACAGTCGGACCGCGGCCCCAAAGGGTTGGGGCTGGGGCTGGCGTTTTGCCGCCTGGCGGTTCAGGCGCACGGTGGTAAAATCTGGGTGGAAAGCGAACCCGGTCAGGGCAGCTGCTTTTCATTCACGCTGCCCACCAGCGACCCCGCCTGATACCGGCTTATTTTATAGATTGGAGACCGTATGCAAGAAATCGCTCCGCACGTTTACTACGAAACCAGTTACCCCGGCGTCACGCTGGGCGCCATGGCCTGGCCGCACGGCCTGATTTTGATCGATTCGCCCTTCCGCCTGGAGGACAACCGCTCGTGGCGGTCGGCCCTGATGAACCTGGGCGGCGGCGTCGACCGCATGCTGATCAACCTGGATGCGCACTTCGACCGCACGCTGGGCACGCGCGCCATGGATTGCACCGTGGTCGGGCATGAGAAAATGGCCCAGGTCTTTCGCAACCGGCCGATGACCTTCAAGGTGCAAGGCGCCGAATCGGGCGCCGAGTGGGAGCAATTCAACGGCCTGGGTTCCATCCGCTGGGCGCCGCCGGAGATCACCTTCACCGACACGCTGTCCATCGATTGGGACGGCTCGCCGTTGGTTCTGCGCCACCGCCCCGGTCCGGCCATTGGCGCCATCTGGGCCGAGCTGCCCGGACACGGCGTGGCCTTCATCGGCGACGCCGTCACGCCGCACCAGCCGCCTTTCTTGAGCAGTGCCGACCTGCCGGCGTGGATTGAAACGCTGCAGGACCTGCTGGCCGGCGACCTGAAGAACGCCCTGCTGATTGGCGGGCGCTGCGGCCTGGTGGGTATGGACGAGGTGCACGCCCAGATTGAGATCCTGCGGCAAATTCACGACCGCATGGAGGAGTTGAACAATCGCAAGGGATCGGTCGAGGAGACCGAAAAATGGATTCAACCCCTGTTGGGCACGCTGAAAGCGCCGGCGGAACGGGCCGGTATGTACGCGCAGCGCCTGCGCAAAGGTCTGCACCAGTACTACACGCGCCACTACCAGCTTGTTGCTGATGATGTGGAAGACTGATAACCGTTTTCAACAAAGGACAATATGACTCAACCGAATCACGTACCATTGTTGGAAGTAACCCGGGGTTCGATCGTTGAATCCATCATTTACGGCAGTATCGTGATCGTTGATGCGCAGGGACGCCTGGTCTACAGCATGGGCGACCCGCAAACCGTCACCTATTTACGCTCCACGGCCAAGCCGTTTCAGGTGCTGCCGTTTGTGGAGATGGGTGGGCCGGATACCTTCAATCTGACGGATGAAGAGCTGGCAGTGATGTGCGCCTCGCACTCCGGCACCGACCGCCATGTGGAAGTGGTTTCGGGCATTCAGGCGAAGATCGGCGTGCAGGAAAGTGACCTGATGTGCGGCGTGCATCCGCCCTTCCACGATGCCACCGCCAAAGCTATGCTGCTGCACGGCGATCAGCCCACGCCGAACCGCCATAATTGCTCGGGCAAGCACACCGGCATGCTGGCGCAGGCCCGTTTGCGCGGCCTGAATATTGAAAACTATATCGACCCGCACCACCCGGTGCAGGAATTGATCTACCAGGCTTTCTCGGAAATGGTGCGCGTGCCGTTGGACGAAATTTCCTTCGGTACCGACGGCTGCTCGGCGCCGGTCTTTGCCGTGCCGATGTTCAACGCCGCCTGGGGCCTGGCGCGCCTGTGCGATCCGCGCGACCTGCCCGAAAAGCGCGCCGCCGCCTGCCGGCGCATCACGCACGCCATGAGCAGTTTCCCGTACATGGTGGCCGGCCCCGACCGCTGGGACACGCTGGCGATGACCGCCGCCAAAGGCCGTCTGGTGACCAAAGCCGGCGCGGAAGGCTATCAGGGCATTGGCCTGCTGCCCGGCGCGCTGGGACCCGACAGCCCGGCTTTGGGCATTGCCGTGAAGATCGCCGACGGCGACCAGGGCGGACGCGCGCGCCCGATTGTGTGCAGTGAGATTGTGCGGCAGATTGGCGCATTGAACGAAGCGGAAATGGAAGCATTGCGCCCGGTGGCGGCACGCCCGCAGTACAACTGGCGCAAAGTCGAGGTCGGCGAGTACCGCGCCACCTTCCACGTGCACCTGAACCTGGCCTGATCACATGGATGGCCCAACCGCGCCCAACCCGGAACTGAAACGCCAGGCGCTGGCGATTCATCGCCGGCTGCTGGAGGTGTACGGCAAGCCGGAGTGGCGTGAGCCGCTTTCGGCGTTGGACGAGCTGGTTTCGACCATCCTCTCGCAGAACACCAACGACAAGAACCGCGATGTGGCGTTCAACCGGCTGCGTGAGGCGTTGCCCACCTGGGAGCAGGTGCGCGACGCGCCCGCCGCGGCGGTGATCGAAGCCGTGCGTCCGGCCGGGCTGGCCAATCAGAAGGGTCCGCGCATCCAGACCGTGCTGCGAGAGATCACCGCCGAGCGCGGCTCGCTGGATTTGAGTTTCCTCAAGGAGTTGTCTCCCGAGGAGGCGCACGCCTGGCTGGTCAAGTTCAACGGGGTTGGGCCCAAAACCGCGGCGATTGTGCTGGTGTTTTCACTCAACATGCCGGCTTTTCCGGTGGATACGCACATTCACCGCGTCAGCGGGCGGCTGGGGCTGCGCCCGGAGAAGATGAACGCCGAAGCGGCTCATCCGCATCTGGCGGCGCTGTTTCCACCCGACGAGTATGGCCCGGCGCACCTGAACCTGATTCGGTTGGGGCGCGAGGTGTGCCACGCGCGCAAGCCCAATTGCCCGGCCTGCCCCGTGCGCGACCTGTGCGCGTATTATCAGGCCAATCCGTCCTGACGAAATTCACAATCCGTTTGTGTTCCCGCCGCCAGTCATGGCGGCG
>DAOUGY010000028.1:0-8859 GCA_034428975.1 Anaerolineaceae bacterium
GTGGGGTTGAGGTGCAGCACCGTGCTGGCATTGACGATGAGAATACCGTCACCGCCCGGTTCAATGCGCAGGTGCAGGCGGTAGGGCTTGGGGGCGTCGGCGGGCGCCTGGTAGGTGTAGATGCCCGACGGCAGCGGCTGCACCGGCGGGAACAGGCGGGTGTAGAGATCGAACAAGCGTTGTTTCATGGGCAACCTCCAAAAGACCGAAAAGACAATTATCCCGGCTGCAGAGCATTCGGGCGCGGGGTTTGGCGGGCCAGGGGGCAACCGCCGCCGCACTCGCCTAGCAGGGCGCAGCCGGAGCAGGCTTCGGGCAGGGCGCGGCGCTCGCGCAAGGTGAGCGCCAGGTCATGATTCCAGATGGAATCCCACGGGTCGATGAGCATGTTGCCGATGGGGTGATAGTACGACTGGCAGGGTAGCACGCTGCCGTCCGGCTCGACGCACATGTTGTAGAGCGCGGCGGTGCAGCCTTTGACGCCCAGGTCCATCTGCACGGGATCGAAATGGCAGTACTGGGTGGGGGTGTACCAGATCAGGCGCTGGCCGCGGGATTCAATTTTGGCGCGGGCCAGATCAAGGAGGGCCGGAAGGCTGCTTTCGGGCAGGCCGGTGCCGACCGATTGACCCTTGCCGGAGTAAATCAGGGCGTTCAGCCCGATGGTTGGCACGCCCAGTTCGTACAGGCAGTCGAGGGTGGCTTCCAGGCCGGGGCGGTTGTCTTGAAGCAGGGTGGTGTTGGTCATCACGTACAGGCGGGTGGCCAGCGCGTTTTTCAACCCGGCGACCGTCTCCTGCCAGGCGCCGTTGTGGCGCACCATGTGATCGTGCACGGCCGGCTCATGGGATTCAAAGGTGATCTGCACATGATCCAACCCGGCATCCAGCAGGCGCTGCAAAAAGGCGGGGTCTTTCATTCGACGGCCGTTGGTATTGATGCCGGTGATCTGACCGTTGCGCTCGGCGTGCGCGACCAATTCGGGCAGGTCGTTGCGCAGGGTGGGTTCGCCGCCAGTGAACACGACGTGCGGAATGCCGATCTCCCACAGGCGGTCGAGGATACGCTTCCAGGAAGCGGTGTCCAGTTCGGGGAAGGTGCGTGGGCGGTCGTTGTAGCAGTGGGCGCAGTCGTTATTGCAGCGGTAGGTCAGCGCAAGATCCATGCGGTACGGCGCGGACGGCATTTGCGAGAAGGGCGCGAGAGTTTCCAGCTCCAGGTCGCAGATCGGGCAGGCGCCGTCGGGGGCGATAAGCTGCTCCAGTTGACCGGCGAATTGCGCATAGTCTTGCTCGGCCTGGGCGCGGGACACGTTGTACTGGCGGGTGACGGCGGCCAGGGCTTGCGCGCGGGGCAGGTTTTCGAGAGCCAGGTAGGCCATGAACGCGGCGGTGGGGTTGAGATGAAACACGCGCGCGGCATTGACCAGCAGCAAACCGTGTCCGTCCGCTTCCATGCGCAGGTGAATGCGCGCCTGGCTGTGTTCATCGGCGCGCTGGTAATGGTACACCCCGGCGGGAGGCGGCGCGAGCACGCGGCTCACCCCCGGGCCAGAAATGCGGTGCTTGAGATCGGTCAGAAAGCTCATAGATAACTACCGACCGCCGCCGGCGCAAGCGCAGGCGCAGCCCGCGCAGGCACAGGCGCAGGCGCAACCGCCGCCACCGCGGAAGCTGCCGCCGCCGGAGCGCGACGAGGTGCTGACCGGTACGGGGTTGGTCTTGTTGGTCACACCGCCGGTGAATGCGGTCACATCGCCAACGGCCTTACCGGCAAACGACTGCACGCCGTTGACAACCGACGCGGCAAAATCGGAGCCGGGCAGGCTGGGCATTTGCATGGTGACGGTGCGGCTGGTGGGCACATTCGGCATGGACGGCGTAGTGAACGAACCGCCGCTGGTCATGGTGGTCGGGCGGGGAGTGGCCGGGTCGAAGCGCCACCACCAGGTGGGCATGTACACCGGGCCGGTGCCGATCACTTCGCGGGTGCGGTCGTTGAAGCGGCGGTCCAGCATGGTCCAATCCATCACTTCTTCATAGACCTGCGACTTGACTTCGGGCGTATCGGCGGTTTGCACCTGCTGCCAGGCGCGGTTCATGATGTCGGTGTAATAATCGATGGTTTCCTTGCGGCTAAACCCGCGCATCTTCTCGGTCAGGCCTTTGACGATGCCGATCATCATGTCCTGCAGCATCTTGCGGCGCTCGACGCCTTCCTTACCGAAGGCCTCGATGAATTCGGTTTCATAGGGTTGCAGTTCCGCTGGCAGCGGGTTGGCGGCGACGATTTTGAGCGGCTCTTTATTGGTGACTTCCGCGGCGTTCTTCTTCATCAGCGAAAAGAGAATCATGGTCAGCACCTTGTCGAGCGGCTGTTCCATGAGCACGGCAGCTTCCACAGCTGTCAACCCGCGTTTGATGCCATGGCCTTCCACGGCGATCTTGGGCGACAGATATTTCAACTTGCGTTTCTTGTCGCCAACGATGGCGCCGTAGATGGACAGGCCAATGAAGCCAAAGAAGCCCAGGGCAAAAATGCACGGGCAGGCCGATTCCAGCATGTTGTCAATGTTGATTTGCACCACCGGGGCGGTGGCGATGGCGGTTTCGGGCACCAGACGAGCCGGGAAGGCGGCGCCGAAGGTGTAGCGCGACGAGGCGCTGGCGGAATCGTATTCCCAGGTGTAGTAGGCGCGGCCCTTATCGTCTTTGCCGGTGAAGGTGGGCGCGCCGTTGTTGGTCCAGTTATCCACCGGGAAGTAGCGCGGTTCCTGCTCGGTCAGACCGGGGGGCATGACGATGGTGACAGTCAGCAGGGTGTTGCCGCGCACGAAGCCGCTCTCGAAATAATTCGGCATGAACTGGATGGACACGTATTTTTCGGCTTCTTTTTCCGAGCCGACGAACAGCATGTTGGTGACGCGGCCAACATAGGCGCGCACCGTGCCGCGCCCGCCGGCGGGGATGGCGTTGGCGCCCAGGCCGAGAGCCACGCCGGGCTGCACGTATTCGGACGTGGCAATATCGGTGATGGGCTGGCCGTCCACCGAGGCGGTGATGGAGCCGATATCATAATTGTCGTTGGGCATGCCCAGGTCGACATAATCGATCTCATGCGCGCCGGGCTGGTTTTCGAAGACGATGGTGTAATCGAGCGAAACCGTGCCGTCCTCATTGACGTACACAACGACCTGCTCTTCCGGGACGGCAAAGCTGTAATCCTGGGCCAGGGCAGTGCCGGTGATGCTGAAGAGCATCATGACCGCCACCAGCAGACCAAGGAAGCGCTGCAGGCGAAGCCGGCGGCTGGGTTTGGACGGGCTTACCATTTGGGTTCCTCCGTCAACTGGTAGGTGGTGTTGCAATACGGGCAGGTGACCACGGGCGCGCCCGCGATCATTTTAACGTTGTCCGGGCCGATGGTGCCGCCGCAGGATTGGCACTTGAGGCTGTCCATGGCAACATTGCCGGGCAGGTCAATTTTAACGGTCACGTTGTTGGCCGGTTCCTGGCGCGGTTTGCGCGTGGTGAAGAAGATAATCACCAGGCCAATGCCGGCCGTGATGATGCCGATAATCAGGTTGGCGGGCTGGCCTTGCGCGCTGAACGAAGACCAGATGAAGAGCACACCGAAGAAAATCAGCACGGCTGCCGCAATGTTGCCAATCAATTTTCCACCGCTCATACGTCCTCCAATGTCAGGTTGTTAACAGGCACGGGTTAGTCGATCAGGTTGGGTGTTTGGGGTCGGGTAACGAGGCAAGAAATTAAAAGGGTATTAAAAGTATATCATTATTTAACCGGCGGTTATGCTATCATTCTTGGTAGTTCATGCCAAAGGGATATAATTGCAGGCGATTGGCATTGGAGCTTTGAATCATGGATGGCGGAATGAAGAAATTTCCAATTACGACATCGGTGGGCAGGCACTTTGTGCGGC
Source organism: Anaerolineaceae bacterium (assembly GCA_034428975.1). GTDB lineage: Bacteria > Chloroflexota > Anaerolineae > Anaerolineales > Anaerolineaceae > DAOUGY01. Next base: position 3,943 of record DAOUGY010000028.1, read on the forward strand.
ATGTGGCTGCGCTGGCGGTGGTGATTGTGGCCACGATGGTATTGGTGGCACTGCGCCATTTGCTGACCGTGCAGAACATCGCGCTGATTTACCTGCTGCCGGTGATGATCAGCACAGTTCTATGGGGATTAACCCCCGGACTGCTGGCTGGTTTCTCGGCATTTCTGGCGTTTAACTATTATTTCCTGCTGCCGTACCACACTTTCCGCGTACACGAAACGCAGGACCTCATCACCATGTTCATGTTCCTGATTGTGGCCGTGGTGGTGAGCCAGTTGATTGGTCAGGCACGCGAAGGTACGCGCCTGGCGCGCAGCCGCGAGTGGGAAGCCACGCGCATGTATGAACTGATTTCCACGCTGGCCGGTCTGGGTGAGACGCGCAGCGTAGCTGCCGCGCTGGCGCGCCATACGCTGCTGGCGTTTGAATGCGTCCAGGTGGACGTGGACGGAGCAGACATTCCGCGCGTGATCTGGACGGCCGCAGGCGAGGTTTCGGAGCTGGTTGTGAGCAGCATGCCGACCACAAAAATCGCGCTGCGCACGGCCCGCGGTGTGGAAGGCGAAATGCGTTTATGGCAGGCCACCGCACGCATATCTCCCGAGCAAAACCGTCTGCTGGAGGCGTTTGCGGGTCAGGGCGCGCTGGCTTTGGATCGCATCCGACTGGCGCGCGGCGAGCACAAAGCGCGCCTGCTGGAGGAGAGCGACCAGATGAAATCTTCGCTGCTCAACTCGGTGTCGCACGAGCTGCGTTCCCCGCTGGCGGCGATCAAGGCGTCGGTGTCCAGCCTGCGCAGCGGCGCGGTGAGCTGGGACCTGCCGGCGCGCACCGAACTGCTGGCGACGATTGAGGAAGAAACCGACGATTTGAATATGCTGGTGGGCAATTTGCTGGACATGTCGCGCATCGAGTCCGGCGCATTGAAGCCGCACCGGCGCTGGAATTCGATCGCGGAGATTGGTCAGGGCGTGGTGGCGCGCATGCACAAGTCGCTGAAGAACCACCGGGTGGAGATTGACCTGCCGGACAGTCTGCCGCTGGTGCCGACCGATTATGTGCTGATTGAGCAGGTGTTCACCAACCTGATCAGCAATGGGATTAAATATGCGCCGGCGGATTCGCTGATTCGCATCAGCGGGCGCCAGGAAGGCGATACCCTGCACATTCAGGTGTCCAACCAGGGGCCGCCCGTGCCTGAAGAACACCTGGAGCGGATTTTTGACAAGTTCTACCGCGTCACCGAGGGGACGCGCATCACCGGCACCGGGTTGGGGCTATCCATCTGCAAAGGAATCATCGAAGCCCATCACGGCAAGATTTGGGCCGAGAACCAGCCCGGCGGCTTTCTGTTTCATTTCACGCTGCCGCTAACGCTCGACGGCGCTCTGCCACAAAGCTTGCAGGAATCCATCGATGGATAAAGATCCGCTGATCCTGTTGATTGACGATGAGCCGCAAATCTTGCGCGCGCTAAAGACCATTCTGGCGGCCAACCGGTTTCGCATTGTCACCGCCGGAAACGGCGAACAGGGCATTGCCCTGGCGGTGGCGAACTCGCCCGATGTGATCATTCTGGATTTGAGCCTGCCGGATATGGACGGCATCCGCGTGTGCGAGCAGATTCGCGAGTGGTCGCGCGTGCCGATCATTGTGCTTTCGGTGCGCGATAACGAACGCGACAAGGTGGCGGCGTTGGATGCCGGAGCCGACGATTATCTGACCAAGCCGTTTGGCATCGAAGAACTGCTGGCGCGTATTCGCGTGGCGCTGCGCCACGGCGAGCAGGCGATGGGCAACCGCCAGAGCGTCATTCGCGCGGGTGGGGTGATCATTGATCTGGCGCGGCATGTGGTGACCAACAACGGCGTGGAACTGCGCCTGACCGCGATTGAGTTTAAGCTGCTGGCCTACCTGGCGGCGCATGCCGACCGGGTGTTGACGCACCAGGCCATCCTTTCGCACGTCTGGGGGTTTGAAGATTCGGATCATGTCGAGTATCTGCGCGTGTACATTGGACAACTGCGCAAGAAGATCGAGACCAACCCGGACGTGCCGCAGATTCTGATCACCGAACCGGGAATTGGGTACCGCCTGCGCACCAACGATTAACGGCGGATTCTTTATGATTTCTTTATATTCCCGCGATTGATTTTGATGACCCCTTTATAGCCGGGGAGTACACTCTGCCTGAAGTTGAGGAGAGTGTATATGTCGATTGCGACTTCCAATCCAACCCAAAAACGATACGTCGTGTTTGTCCCGGACGATCTGTCTGGCGGGGCCAGCCTGGCCCAGCGCATTCACTTCATGGCGGCGCGAGACGGCGCGGATGTACTGTATATCGCCCTGGCGGCGGATGAAACCCGCATGCTTTCGGCGGAGCGAATGTTGGCCACGCTTACCGCGTTGACGCGCAGCGAGCGGGTGGCGGTGCAATCCCGCGCGTTGAGCCCCAGCGGTTGGCTGGATGCCGCCGCGCGGCTGGTGCAGGCCGGGGACGCACTGGTATGCCTGGCAGGACATGAAGTCGCCGACTTGTTTTTTCACCGTACTGCGGTCAATGATTTGCTTGCCGGACGATTTCCGGCGAATGCCCGCATGGTTCTCACCGACGGAGGCTTAAGCTTGAAGCGGATCAAGACCTGGTCACTGCAGGCGTTGTGGTGGCTGGGGTGCCTGGCTTTAATTGCCACCTTCTCATTGCTGGAGTACCAGGCAGACCATGCACTTTCCGGCCTGGCGCGGGTGGTTGTATTGGGCAGCCTGCTGACCGCCGAAGTGGGACTGGTTGTCGCCGCCGGGAGCATCTCGCGATAGACGGCGGGAGCGCCACGGCGAAGATTGATTCGATTCAGACAAGGATTAATGTTTATGAAGATTTCACAGTTATCCGGAACATCCGTCTTTGAAAGCAAAGCAGACCGGATGCCTCGCAAGACCCTCAGCCAGATGTTGATTGGACGGCCGCTGCAGACGGCGGATGCACCGCACCAGACAATTGGTAAAGCTATTGGGTTGGCGGTGTTTGCCTCGGATGCGCTGTCATCCACGGCGTATGCCACGCAGGAAATCATGATGATTCTGGCCGTGGCCGGCACCGGCGCGCTGGGGTATGTGTTTCCGATCTCCATGGCCATTGCCATTCTGATGGTCATTGTGACGATCAGCTATGAGCAAACCATTCACGCCTATCCGGGCGGCGGCGGCGCGTATATTGTCTCGCGCGATAACCTGGGCGAACTCCCCGCGCAGACAGCCGGCGCTTCTCTGCTCATTGACTACATCCTGACGGTGGCTGTTTCTATTTCATCCGGTGTGGCGCAGATCACGTCGGCCTTTCCGGGATTGATGTCCTATCGCGTGGAAATCGCGGTGGCGATGGTCGGCCTGGTGATGTTGATCAACCTGCGCGGGGTTAAAGAATCCGGTAAAGCCTTTGCGGTGCCGACATACTTCTTTGTGGTGACCATGTTCATCACCGTGATTATGGGCTTTATCCGTTACTTTACCGGCGGGCTGGGTACGGTGGTCAATCCGCCGGAATCGGCGCTGACCGAATCGCTGGCGGCGGTAACGCCCTTCCTGCTGCTGCATGCCTTCTCCAGCGGCACCTCGGCCATGACCGGCATTGAAGCCATTTCCAACGGCATCACGGCTTTCAAAGAGCCGCGCAGCAAGAACGCGGGAATCACCCTGGTATGGATGACCACCATTTTGGCCACGTTGTTCCTGGGGATTTCATTTCTGTCTGGAGCGATCCATGTGGTTCCGTCGGAAAGTGAAACGGTCATCTCGCAGCTGGCGCGCACGATTTACGGCGGACAGGGCTTTCTGTATCTGGCGATCATCGCCGGTACGGCGGTTATCCTGATCATGGCGGCCAACACGGCATTTGCTGATTTTCCACGCTTGAGCGCGCTGCAAGCGGCGGACGGCTTCCTGCCACGCCAGCTTACATTTCGCGGCAGCCGGTTGGTGTACTCGTGGGGCATTACCGCACTGGCGGTTTTGGCCTCGATCTTGATCATTGCCTTTCAGGCGAGCGTCACGCGCCTGATCCCGTTGTACGCGATTGGCGTTTTCCTATCCTTCACGCTGTCGCAGGCGGGCATGTCACGCCGTTGGTGGAAATCGGGACATCTCAAGTCCGGCCAGGAAATTGTGGAACCCGGTTCGACGGTTCGCTTTGACAAGAATTGGCGTTTCAAGATGCTGATCAACGCCTTCGGGTCGGTTTGTACATTCGTTGTGATGATTGTGTTTGCCGTGACCAAGTTTAAGGACGGTGCGTGGATCATCATCATCATCCTGCCGACAATGGTTGGGATCTTCCTGACCATTCACCGCCATTATAAATCCCTGGCGACCAAGCTCTCCCTGGATCGCTTTGCGCCGTCTGTTTCGATTTCGCGCCATCGCGTGGTGGTGTTGATCGCGGGCGTGCACCGCGGTTCGTTGACCGCCATGGCTTACGCTCGCGCGCTCTCACCGGATGTGACCGCGGTGCATGTTTCGATTGACCCGGCGGAATCGCAAAAAGTGCGCGAAAAATGGGATCTGTACGGCGAAGGTGTGCGTCTGGTGGTGCTGGATTCGCCCTACCGTTTGATGGTTGAACCGGTGATGGAATACATTAACGAACTGCTGGCCATTCGGCAGCCCAATGAACTGCTGACCGTGGTCGTTCCGCAATTTGTGCCGGCCCACTGGTGGGAAAATCTGTTGCACAACCAGACCGCGCTGCTGCTGCGTTTTGCGTTGTTGTTCAAACCGGGGCTGGTCATACTGGAAGTGCCTTACCAGGTGTAATTGAACTGAAATGGAGCCCAAAACGCCCGCGCCGCCGCGCGGGCGTTTGAGTTCGGATGGGATATAATCCATTTGAACCGGATTTCTCCGCACAATGAGGAGGAG
>DAOUGY010000029.1:0-13936 GCA_034428975.1 Anaerolineaceae bacterium
CACCTCCTTGGAAAATTATACCAGGTGGCAAGCCACAAAGTGACCAGGACTTACCTCACGGAACTCAGGCTTGGCTTCCGCGCAAATCGTGGTAGCCAGCGGACAGCGGGTGCGGAAATGGCACCCAGAGGGCGGATTGATAGGCGAGGGCACATCCCCTTGCAGGATGATGCGCTGGCGTTTCTCCTCGGCCAAGGGATCTGGAATCGGCACCGCGGAAAGCAGCGCCTGGGTATAGGGGTGCAGCGGGTTGTTGTAAAGCTCATCCCGGGTGGTCAGTTCCGCAATCACACCCAAATACATCACGGCCACACGGTCGCTGATATGGCGCACCATCGAAAGGTCGTGGGCGATGAACAGGTAAGTCAGATTGAATTCTTTTTGCAGGTCTTCGAGGAGATTGACCACCTGCGCCTGGATGGAAACATCCAGCGCGGAGATCGGCTCGTCGCAGACGATGAAGGACGGGTTGAGCGCCAGGGCGCGCGCCACGCCGATGCGCTGGCGCTGACCGCCGGAGAACTCATGCGGGTAACGCCCGGCAAAATCGGGATTGAGCTTGACCAGCTTGAGCAATTGCGCTACGCGCTCGTCAATTTCCTTGCCGCTGGCCACGCCAAAAGCCGTCAGCGGTTCGCCCACAATATCGCGCACGGTCATGCGCGGGTTCAGACTGGCGTACGGGTCCTGGAAGATCATCTGCATTTCGCGGCGCATCAGGCGCATTTCTTCCGACTTGAGGTGCGTCAAGTCCTTGTCCTTGAAGATCACGCGCCCGGCCGTGGCCTTGTACAGCTGCAGAATGGTGCGGCCCGTGGTTGACTTGCCGCAGCCCGATTCGCCCACCAGGCCCAGAGTTTCGCCGGCTTTCACCGAGAAGCTGACGCCGTCCACAGCGTGCACCACGCCAACCTTGCGCTTGATCACGCCGCGGTAGATCGGGAAGTGCATGACCAGATTGTCAACAGTCAGGATGGGTTTATTTTCAGTCATCATGCCTTGCTCCCACCGTTTTTGGTATCGACCCAGCAGGCCACGCGGTGATTCGGAGCCACATCCGCCAGCATGGGGTTTTCCACCCAGCAGCGTTCGGTCACCCAGGCGCAGCGCGGCGCAAACGGGCAGGTTTGGGGTTTTTGGTACAGAACCGGGGGCATGCCCTCAATGGAATACAGGCGCGTGCGTTCCAGTTCGTTAATCTTCGGCAAACTGCCCAGCAAACCCAGGGTGTAGGGATGGCGGGGGTTGGCGTACAGCTCTCTCATTTCGGCTTCTTCAATGATATAGCCGCCGTACATCACCAGCACGCGCTGCGCCAGGTTGGCCACCACGCCCAGATCGTGCGTGATCCAGATGATGGCCATGCCCAGTTCGGCGCGCAGGCGTTTGACCAGGTCGACAATCTGCGCCTGAATGGTCACATCCAGCGCGGTGGTCGGCTCATCGGCGATCAGGATCTGCGGGTTGCAGGCCAGCGCCATGGCAATCATCACGCGCTGACGCATACCGCCCGAGTACTGGTGCGGGTAATCCTTCAGGCGGTCGCCCGCATTGGGAATGCCCACCAGGCCCAGCAGATCAATCGAGCGCTTGCGGGCCTGTTCGTGGTTCATATTCATATGAAGCATGAGGGGTTCGGCCAGTTGCTGGCCAATGGTCATCACGGGGTTGAGCGAGGTCATCGGGTCTTGGAAGACCATGCCGATCTGAGCCCCGCGCACGGCGCGAATTTCTTCAGAGGACATCTTGAGCAGGTCTTTGCCGCGGAAGTTGGCTTCGCCTGCCACAATTTTGCCCGGTGGCATGGGAATCAGCCGCAAGCAGGAGAGCATCGTTACGCTCTTGCCACACCCACTTTCACCGACGACGCCGAGGGTTTCTCCTTCGTCCAGGTCAAAAGAAACCCCATTGACTGCATGTACAAATCCATCGGGCGTTTTAAACTGCGTTTCGAGGCCCTTAATGCTTAACAGGTGATTACCCATCTACACATCCTCAGAAGTAGGATTCAGTTTTTTTCTCAATTGGTGTAAGGGGAACGAGCCACTCAAAAAGTGTACCATTAAAAACCAGCAGGATAAAATGATTTTTTTCTTGAAATCGCCGCGTTTGTAACTTTTTTGTCATTGGGTGGGATCTATTTTATCACACAATACTCCGATCAAACCAATGAATTACCTGTCAAGGCAAAATCTCGCAATGCACCGGCGTGCCGTACATCACCGTGCAGCGCGCCATGCGTCCGCCAAAATCCACCAGGGTATAAATCTGCCCCAGGTTGGCGTCGTTGCCCACCACCAGAATACGGTGCGGCTGGCCCACCAGGTCACCCAGCGGTTTCACCGTGCTAAGATGCGTGGAGCGCGCGGTCTCCGCATCCACCTCTTCACCCAGATGCTGCGCGGCAAACTCAATCAGCGTATCCAGCGCCTGCACCGGCTCGCGCAGCGAACTGGTCAGCATGTAATCCACCGAGCCGCCCGCCAGCCCCATCAGCACCACGATGAGCAGCAGCGGCCCGACAAAACCCAGTTGCGCCGATGAAAGCAGATACTGCTCGGCCAGGTTGATCTCCAGCAGGCCGCAAATGCCCGCCGCCAGACCGATCACGGCGAAGGAAATCAGGCGCACCTGACCGGCGTTTTCCAGCGCGGTAAGGCGAATGTGCCCGGCCAGCGTCGTATCCAAGTGGCCGGCCAGCCACGGCGCGATCTCCAGCGGCAGGCGCAGGGCGCACTCGGTCAGAAACGCCGCCAGCAGCAGCCAGAGCACCAGCCCCAGCACATGGCTGCTCGCGCGCACCGTCCACCAGCCCACCAGCCCGCCGGCAGCCAGGGCAATGACCAGCCCGGGAATGAACGTGAGCCACGGGAAAGCCGCATGCGCCAGCGCAAGCTGAAAGCCGCCTATGCCCCAGGCCGCGACGGAAAAGGCCAGCCCCCCGGCCAGCCCGTAGATTAAACCAAACATTCGCTTCTTGTGGAGGTATTGTGAATTCATGCACGCAACAGAATCAGGGTTGGGGTTTACCGGCATCGCGCATCCCGCGCGAATCGCCTTCATTTTAGCACAGAATCATCCGGGCGGCGGTGCGCTATTCATCCGTCGTCACGGCGCTCTCATACGGATCGCCAAAGCGCAGGCGCAGGTAAGAAACATAGCGTTCGCGGTGCACGCGCCCATCCTCCACGGCGGCGCGCACGGCGCAGCCCGGTTCGGCGTGATGCGTGCAATCGTTGTACTGGCACTCGGCCACCAGGTCGCGCAGCTCCGGGAAGTAACCGTCCAGCTCTTCCGGTTCGGTGTCCCACAGCGCCAGCGAACGAATGCCGGGCAAATCCACCACAAAGCCGCCCGCGCGCAGCGGGAACATCTCGCGCACCACAGTGGTGTGGCGGCCCTTCTGGGTGGTGCCGCTCACCTCACGCACCGCCAGGCCCAGTTCAGGCTGGACGGCGTTGAGCAGGCTGCTCTTGCCCACACCCGATGGCCCCGCCAGCGCAGAAAGTCGCCCGCTCAATCGTTCGCGCAGCTCGTCCACGCCCTGCCCGCCGCGCGCCGAGGTGAAGATCACCGGGTAGCCCAGCGGCGGGTACATGCGGAACATCTCCTGCGCGCGCTCCAACCCCACCAGATCGACCTTGTTGGCCACGATCAGCGGCGGCAGGCTTTGCTTTTCGGCAATCACCAGAAAACGGTCGAGCATGCGCAAATGCGGCGAGGGCTGCGCGCAGGAGAAGACGATCACCACCTGATCGGGATTGGCCAGCATAATCTGGCGGTAGACGCCGCGCGCGGTGGGCGCCAGGCGTACCAGCGCGCTGCCACGCGGCAGCACTTCCTCAATCACGCCGCTGCCGTCCGTCAGGCGTTCGATGCGCACAAAATCGCCCACCGCGGCAATGTCGCCGTCCTTGCGCAGGCGTTTCAGCTTGCCGCGCAACTGGCAAACCACGCGCGTATCACCGCTCATCACGGTGTAAAAACCCGATTGGTGGCGGATGATCTGCCCGGTGAGTGAATCGTTTGGCATGTGTGCGGCGAAATCCTTACGGCGTGGGGGTCACATCGCCCGCTTCGGGTGTGTTGGTGACGTCGGGTTTGGGGGTCCGGGTGACGTTGTAGGTGGATTCCCAGGGATACAGACGCCCCGGGCGGCCTTCAAAGTACACTTCGATGATGCGGCGGGTGATCGGCGCGGCAAATTCCGAGCCGTCGCCGGCGTTCTCGCACAGCACCACCACGGCAATGTCGGGGCGGTTTTCGCGGTTGGCGGCTGTGTAGGCGGCGAACCAGGCATGCGGTTTGCCCATCGGGTTGGTGGCGGTGCCGGTCTTGCCGTACACCGGGATGCCCAGGCCGGTGAAGGATTGGCGCGCTGTGCCGCGGCGGTCCTGCGTCACCAGGCCCATCGCTTCCTGAATGGCCTGCAGCGTTTCGGTGGAAATCGGCAGCGTGCCGCGCACTTCGGGGGTAAAGGTGAATGACGGTGTGCCGTCCGGCGCGGTGATCTTGTCAATGATCTGCGGGCGGTACAGCGTGCCGCCGTTGGCAATGGCCGCGATAAAATCGGCCACCTGCAGCGGGGTCACCAGCATCGCGCCCTGGCCAATGGCCAACTGCACCGCGTCGCCTTCGTTGCCCGGGTCGGGAATGTTGCCGGTGTCTTCCGCCACGGCGTTGATGCCCGTGGCACTGCCCAACCCAAACGAGCGCGCCATGTTGGACACCGCCTGGGGATGGTTGCGGCGGAACAACTCCAACCCGATGTGGTAAAACCACGGGTTGCACGAGCGCATCAGGCCCTGCGACAGGGTCAACAGACCGCTGGGGGGCACTTCTTTCTCTTTCGTCCAGTCGTCCAGCACCACGCCGGGCAGTTCGGTGAACTCGTACCCGCACTCATACTCCGAATCGGGCGTAAATTCACCGGTTTCCAGGGCGGCGGCCATGGTGACGATCTTAAACACCGAGCCGAGCGGGTAAGAGGCCTGGGTGGCGCGATTCAACTGCACGTTGGCCGAATTGCCCAACACCTGGTCGAGCAGATAACCGCGGTTGGCGTTGGATGGGGTGAACAGGTTGGGGTCGAACGAAGGCGAAGAGGCCATGGCCAGCACGCGCCCGGTGCTCACTTCCAACACCACCGCCGCGCCGGTGAATCCCTGAATGGCGTTCTGCGTCTGAATTTGGAGGTTCTTGTCCAGCGTGGTGTAAATCCAGTGCGAAGGTTTGGGGTCCACGCTGGCAATCAGCGAGAGCACCGCACCGTTGGGGTCCACCAGATACAGGTCGGCCTTGGGGCTGCCGGTCAGTTCCGCTTCGGTGGTCTTTTCGATCCCGGCGGCGCCAATCACCTCGTCGCCGGCATACCCCTTGCGCCGGTACTCGTCCAGCTGCTCGGGCGAAATGGACAGTACATAGCCCACCGATTGCGGCGCCACGCCGCCGTCAAAGTAATAGCGCGCGGTGAAGGGAGAGAGCAGCACGCCGCCCGCCGACACCAACCGGTCGTACACTTCATCCACCGCCTGCGCCGAGGCTTCGCCCACCGGGATATACCAGTCCGGCGCGGCGTATTCGTACAGCGCTTTAATCGATTGCGGCGTGCGTCCGGTCAGGTCGCTCACCAGCGAGAGCATGGCGTCTTCGCTTTTGATCAATCCGGGCTGAATACCGATGGCATAGGCATCCGCCTGGGTGACCAACATGTCGCCTTTGTTGTCATAAATATCGCCGCGCTGCGGCCGGCTCAGATCCAGTTTCAGGCGGTTGCCGCCCTTCAATTCGGGCAGCAGCATGCCGTCGTCCCACTGCACCTTCCAGGCGCCGTCTTCCAGCACCAGAGTCATCTCGCTCTGGCGGTTCAGCGTGCCCAGCAGCGCGGTGGTGAAGACGGTGCGGTAGGCCACCTGCGCAGTGCGTGGTTCGGTCAACACGGAGAGGATATCCACCTGCTGGGATTGCAGGGTGAGCGCCTGGGCGGTATCGGCATGGCGTTGCACAAACGTCTCGGCGGGCAGCGCGTCGCGTGAAACGCGCGAGAGCTGCGCGTACATGTCCTCATATTTAAAGGCGATCCAGTTATCCAGATAAGCGCGGGCGGCCTGTTGGGCGTCCGGCGCGCTGGTCAGGCTGACCACCGGGTCCGGCAGGGTGGGCGTGCCACCCGACGGGCTGCCGGTTGGCGCCGTGGTACCGTTGCCGGTGCAGGCCGTCAACACAAGCAGGATCACCAGAAGGGCTTTCGAAGTCCATTTCATTCAGAGATTCCTCCAGGCCGCTGCATCACCCGGTTTGTTCGCCGCGTAAAATAGTGGCGCTCACCGGGCAGGCATAATCAAGCTCAGTCATGCATCGTTTGGCCGGGTCCTGCGCGGGCGACACGCCAAACTTGCCCAGCGTGCGCGTCAGGTGGCAGAGCGGCAGGCCCATCACGCTGGCAAAGCAGCCGCGCAGTGTTTCCACCGGGTGGAAGCCGGCATGCTGAATGGCGTAAGCCCCGGCTTTGTCCAGCGGATCGCCGCTGGCAATATACGCGTCCATCTCCGCGTCGCTGTACGTGCGCATCGGCACCTGCGTAATGCACAGGTCGGTTTCCACGCGCCCGCTTGCCGGCGAGATCACCGCCAGGGCGGTGAACACCTGATGCTCGCGTCCGCGCAGGCGCGTCAGCATGGCGCGCGCTTCCTGCGGGCCAGATGGTTTGCCCAGGATGGCCTCGCCGTCCACCACAATGGTATCCGAACCGATCACCAGATCGTCCGGGCGGGCATGCCGGGCCGCGGCCTGCGCCTTGCTTTGCGCCAGGCGCAGCACATGGTCGGCCGGGTGTTCGCCCGGCAGGCGGGATTCGTCCACATCCATGGGCAGCACGTCAAACGCCCAGCCCGCCCAGGAGATGATTTGTCGTCGTCGCGGAGAATTGGAAGCCAGGATCAGCATCAAGAAATGATTCTAACACATTGTAAAGGGTTGCGATTCAGCCTGTTTTTTTCACCGGCAAAACCGCCGCGTTGGCCTGAAGTGGGTTAAAATGTCTGAACAAACCTTTCCAGGGAGGGTCATATGCAGCTATTGGAAGACCGCATTTTGCGCGACGGCAAAGTTTTGCCGGGGGACATTCTCAAGGTGGATGGTTTTATCAACCACCAGGTCGACGCCGTGCTGATGGACGCCTGCGGCGCGGAATTTGCGCGCCTGTTTGCCCACACCGGCGCCACGCGCATCCTCACCGCCGAAATTTCCGGCATCGCCCCGGCCTTGATGACCGCCAAACACATGAACCTGCCGGTGGTGTACGCGCGCAAAACCAAGCCGATCACCATGCCCGACACCGTCTACCTGACGGTGGCGCCCTCGCACACCAAGGGCCGGATGGTGGAGTTGATTGTCTCGCCGGAGTATCTGTCGCGTGGTGAAAAAGTGCTGATCATTGACGACTTCCTGGCCACCGGCGCCACCATTTTGGGCCTGGTGCGTTTGCTGCAGGCTGCCGGCGGTGAACTGGTGGGCGTGGGCACGTTGGTGGAAAAGGAATTTGAAGGCGGACGCGCCGCGCTGGAAGCCTACGGCGTGCCGGTTGAATCGCTGGCGCGCATCCGCGTGATGCACCCCGGCCACATCGAATTCGCCCGCTGACCCGCCGCGCATGGATACCATCATCGTTCTTGATTTCGGGTCACAGTACTCGCAGCTCATCGCGCGCAAGGTGCGCGAAGCGCACGTCTACTGCGAGTTGTTCCCCTGGAACGCGCCGCAAAGCGAGGTGCAGGCTCTGCAGCCGCGCGGTTACATTCTCTCCGGCGGCCCCAACTCCGTCTACGAGCCGGGCGCGCCGGCGGTTCCGCCCTACGTGCTGGAATCGGGCGTGCCGGTGCTGGGCATTTGCTACGGCATGCAGGCCCTCACCCATGCGCTGGGTGGGCGGGTGGCCCCCGCCGCCGAGCGCGAATACGGCCCGGCGCAGATCGAGGTGACCACCGCCAACCCGCTGCTGCCCGGCGGCGCGCACGCCGTGTGGATGTCGCACGGCGACCGCATTGAGCAGACCCCCTCGGGCTTTACGGCGCTGGCGGTCAGCCCCAACAGCCCCATCGCTGCCATGGGCGACGCGCAGCGCGGTTATTACGGCGTGCAGTTCCACCCCGAAGTGCACCACACCCCCGGCGGGCGCGAGATGCTGCGCCGCTTCGTGATCGACATTTGTGGATGCCGTGACGAGTGGACACCGCTCTCCATCATCCACCAGGCGGTGGAAGACATCCGCGCCCGGGTGGGCGGGCAGCGCGTGCTGTCGGCCGTCAGCGGGGGCGTCGATTCTTCGGTGGCCACCGCGCTGGTGCACCGCGCCGTGGGGGGGCAATTGTCCACCGTCTTCGTGGATAACGGCCTGCTGCGCCAGGGCGAACGCCAACAGGTGGAAGCCGCGTTCGGGCGCAGCCTGGGCAGCGGTCTGGCGGTCATCGACGCCCGCCAACGCTTTTTGGACGGATTGAGCGGCGTGACCGACCCCGAAGCCAAGCGGCGCATCATCGGCGAGACGTTCATCCGTCTGTTTGAGGCGCACGCCCGCCAGGTCGGCCACCCGCCGTTTCTGGTGCAGGGCACCATTTACCCCGATGTGGTGGAATCGCGTGCGCCGGACCGCGCGCAAGGTGCTAAAATTAAAACACATCACAATGTGGGCGGCCTGCCCGGCGACCTGAGCTTCCGGCTGGTCGAACCGCTGCGCTATCTATTCAAAGACGAAGTGCGCGCCGTGGGCGAGGCGCTGGGCTTGCCCGACGAACTGGTCTGGCGTCAGCCCTTCCCCGGCCCCGGCCTGGCGGTGCGCTGCCTGGGCGGCATCACCGCCGAACGCCTCGACCGCCTGCGCGCCGCGGACGCCATCTTCACCGGCGAGCTGGCCGCGGCCGGTTTGCTGGGCCGCCCCGGCCTGAGCGAACTGCGCGTGATTTCGCAAGCCTTTGCCGTGCTGCTGCCGGTGCAATCGGTGGGCGTTATGGGCGACCAGCGCACCTACCAGGAAACCGTCGCGCTGCGCGCGGTGACCACCGAGGATTTTATGACCGCCGACTGGGCGCGCCTGCCGCACGACCTGCTGGCGCGCGCCGCCAACCGCATCGTCAACGAAGTGCCGGGCGTCAACCGCGTGGTGTACGACATCACCAGCAAGCCGCCGGCCACCATCGAATGGGAGTAACGGGAGGGAACCATGGATTTCGGAGAAGTGCTCGGCCGCGCCTGGAAAATCCTGTGGAAGTACAAAGTACTCTGGTTGTTGGGTTTGCTGGCCAGTTGCAACGGGCAAAGCCGCGGCTTTTCCGTCAATTACCGCTTCTCCAGCACCGACATTCAGAGCGGCAATCTGCCGGCCGGCCTTGAACCGGTTCTCCAACGCTTTGAAGCCTGGGGCAATCAGATGCTGCAATGGGCAATCCCCATCGCGGTCGTCCTCATCCTGTTGGTTCTGCTGGTCTGGGCGGTGGGCACGCTGGGCAGCGCCGGGCTGATCCGCGGCGCGGCGCTGGCCGATCAGGACGCCGCCGAGCTATCCGTCGGGCAGCTGTTCTCGGAAGGCTATCGCTCTTTCTGGCGGCTGATATTGCTGGACCTGTGCCTGCTGGCGGTGGGGCTGGTGATCGCCTTCGTCCTCGTCGGGCCGATGGTGCTGCTGGGCATGGCCGCCGGTCCGGCCGCCGGGCTGGTGTTCATCTGCCTGGTGCCGTTGGCCTGCCTGACCATCCCGATGGGCTGGCTGCTGTCCATCTACATCATTCAGGTGCGCCAGGTGATCGTCAACGAGAACCTGGGCGTCTTCCCAAGCCTGTCACGCGCCTGGGATCTGGTGCGCGGGCACCCCGCCGAGCTGGTGCTGATGAGTCTGGTGCTGATCATCGTTCCCTTTATCCTCAATGTGATCATAGCCCTGCCTTTTGCGGGGGTGGCGGCGGCCTTCGTCTTCGGCACTTTGCTGCACGTGCCCGGTATGGACGTCGTACCGGCTTTCAGCGCCATTGTGGCCTTCGCCGTGCTCTACGGCCTCTTCGCCCTCTTCGTCAACGCGTTGATCAATACCTTCACCACCACCTCCTGGACGCTGACCTACCGCCGCCTGTCCGGCCAGCCGGGGCAGGCGCCCACCCTGCCGGTTCCGGTCGCGCCGGAAGGCTGATCCGCGCATTTTCCCATACCAATGAAAATGGGCCCCGCTGACGCGGGGCCCATTTTGATTTTCCGTCCGGCGGATGTTTAGATCCAGCCGCGCAGCTGCATGGCCTTGACCACGCGGGCGATGGACACCATGTAGGCGGCATCGCGGGTGTAGACCTTTTCCTTCTCGGCCATTTCGACCACACCGGCGAAGGCGCTGGTCATCTTCTCGTCCAGTTTCGCCAGAACTTCGTCCTTGGACCAGTAGAAGTTCATGTCGTTCTGCACACCTTCAAAGTACGACACCGTCACGCCGCCGGCATTACACAGGAAGTCGGGGATGACGAAGATGCCGCGTTCCTTGAAGAATTCGTCGGCTTCGGGGGTGGTGGGGCCGTTGGCGCCTTCCGCCACGATCTTGACGCGCGGCGAAATCTTCTGCACGGTCTCGGCGTTCACCTGGCCTTCGAGCGCGGCCGGGATGAGCACATCCACGTCCTTGCTGATCCACGCGCCGCCGTCTTCCAGCACGTAACCGGCCTCTTTGGCCTTGGCCTTGTCGATCGAGCCGTACTGGTCGGTGATGCTCATCAGGAAGTGCGGGTCGATGCCGTCATCCTTGCCAATGGTGTAGGAGGTCTTATCCTCGCGGTCCCAGTAGGACACGCACACCACTTTGCCGCCCAGCAGTTCGGTGAAACCGATGGCCGCGTACTGCGCCACGTTGCCAAAGCCCTGAATGGCGGCTTTGCAGGTTTTGGGATCCAGCTTGAGGTGCTTCATCGCTTCGCGCACGGTGAAGATCACGCCGAAGCCGGTGGCCTCGGTGCGACCCAGCGATCCGCCGCCGCCCACCGGCTTGCCGGTGATGACGCCCGGGGTGTACTGGCCGACGAGTTTGGAGTACTCGTCCATCATCCAGCCCATCATCTGCGGGGTGGTGCCAACATCCGGCGCGGGCACATCCTGGCGCGGTCCGATGTTCTTGTAGATGGTGCGGATGTAACCGCGCACCAGACGTTCTTTTTCCGCAACCGAGAGGGTGGCCGGATCGACAATGATGCCGCCCTTGCCGCCGCCCAGGGGAATATCCACCACGGCGCATTTCCAGGTCATCCAGGTGGCCAGGGCGCGCACGGTGTCAATCGTCTCAGCCGGGTGGAAGCGGATGCCGCCCTTGTTGGGGCCGCGGGCATCGTTGTGCTGAACGCGGAAAGCCTCAAACACGCGGATCGTGCCGTCGTCCATGCGAACGGGGATGCGGAAGTGAAACTCGCGCATCGGCCAGCGCAGGATTTCGCGCACCTGCGGATCCAGCTTGAGGAGGTCAGCGACGTGATCAAACTGCCGCTGAGCCATTTCGAACGCATTGGTCGTTCCTGCCATTGGATCAACTCCTCTGCTAAATATGATGATCGTATCTGTATCAGTCAAAGGAAGGCGAGGGGCCGTGTCGGGTGGTTTGGGCAAAAAATAAACGGGCACAACGGTACTGTGCCCGCTACTTCGCAAACGGCGCCACCTTCAGCTTATGCATGCCTTCCTCCGAAGCTGCGATTGTGCCTATAGAGTATCCGATCCGGAAACTTGCGTCAATATGACTAACATCTTCAATCCGGTGTGATGTGTATCCCCGCTATGGTGAAAATCCACACAAAAGCGGCCGCCTGAACCGGCGGCCGCTGGTTTGGACGTCAAAATGGGTTTCAGGCGGCGAGCGACTTGCGCTCGACGAGCTGGCGATCCAGTTCGGCGCGCACCACAGCCGGGTTGGCGCGCCCACCCGTCAGGCGCATCACCTGCCCGAAGAACCAGTTGGAGAGTGTCTCCTTGCCGGACAGGTAACTGGCCAGTTCCGCCGGGTTTTCGTCCAGCGTCTGGCGCACCAGGCCGGCGATCCAATCCGCATCCGAGACCTGCTGCAGACCGCGCGCGGCGATGATCTCGCCCGCCCCGGCGCCGGTGGTCAGCATTTCCACCAGCACCGTCTTGGCCGTGTTCAAGTTGATCTCGGCGCGCACCACGTGTTGTAGCAATTCCGCCAGGCCCTGCGGGCGCACGCGCACATCCGCCAGGCTCGCGCCGTTCTGGTTCATCCAGCCGAACAGCTCGCCGGTCACCCAGTTGGCCACCATGCGCGCCGGCACACCCTCTGCGGCGCGCGCGCATGCCTCAAAATAACCCGCCGCAGCGGCATCCTCCACCAGCACGGCGGCATCCACCGCCGAAAGATCGTACTCGCGCCGGAAGCGCAGCTCTTTGGCACGCGGCAGTTCCGGCAGGGCGGCGCGCACGCGCTCCACCCACTCGCTTTCCACCACCAGCGGCGGCAGGTCGGGTTCGGGGAAGTAGCGGTAATCGTGAGCCTCTTCCTTGCTGCGCTGCGAGAAGGTCACGCCGTTGGGTTCGTCCCAGCCCAGCGTCTCCTGCGCCACTGCCTCGCCGCGCTCCAGTGTGGCGGTTTGCACCTCGATCTGATAGGCCACCGCCCGTTCCATGGCGCGGAAGCTGTTCAGATTTTTGATCTCCACGCGCGTGCCCAGTTCCACGCTGCCTTTGGGGCGCAGCGACAGGTTGGCCTCAAAGCGGATGACGCCCTTTTCCATGTCGCCGGAGTTGACCCCCAGGGCGCGCAGCAGGGCGCGCAGCGCGGTGGCGTAGGCGCGCACCTCTTCCAGGCTGTGCATATCCGGCTCGGTGACGATCTCCAGCAGAGCCACGCCCGACCGGTTGAGATCCACCAGCGAGAAGCTCTCGCCGTTGCGCGTCACATGCGTCAGCTTGCCGGTATCCTCTTCCAGGTGAGCGCGGCGAATGCGAATGCGCCGCTCACCCTGCGAGGTGTCGATATCCAGGTATCCGTTTTCGGCCAGGGGGTATTCATACTGCGAAATCTGATAGCCCTTGGGCAGGTCGGGGTAAAAGTAGTTTTTACGGGCGAACAGGCTGGTGGGCGCGATGGTGCAATTCAGCGCGAGACCCACGCGCATGGCATATTCCACCGCCTGACGGTTCACCACCGGCAGCACGCCGGGCATGCCGGCGCACACCGGGCAGACCGCGCTGTTGGGCGGCGCCTGGGTCAGGTCCACCACCGGGCAGGCGCAGAACATTTTGGAGTGAGTGGCCAGTTCGGCATGCACTTCCAGGCCAACGACAATCTCGTATTCCATCGTCATCCATCCGGGAGTTCAGAATCAACCCATTGTACCATAGCGCCCCCCGCGCGGCCCGCCCAACAAAAGGCCTTCCCCGCCGGAACCACGGGGAAGGCCGATGGGGCAAAAAGCGGTGGGATTACTTGCCGGTGCGCAGCAGGTAATCCGCGGTGATCAGGCCGGCTTCCAGTTGAATGCGGATCAGCTTCTGGATGGGAATGACCTGATACTGAATCTGCTCTTCGAGATATTCGGCCAGTTTCTTCAACTCCACTTCAGCGTTGTGTTGCGCCTGGGTGAAAGCCGCCTGTTTGGTCGCGTCGCCATCGCCGGCGGCCTGCATTTTGGCCAGCTCAAATTCGTTGGCGCGCACCAACAGGCCGAACGAGAGCATCTTGTAGAAGCGCGCGGTCAGCAGGTTGTCGAACTTCTCGGCCTGCGTGGCCGGCTTGTTGTAGTCCGGGTTCTCGTTGACCATCTTGCGGGTGGCCTCATCGCCCGATTCATACTTCAGGAAGGCATCCAGCGCGTTCTTGAAGGGGTTGTTGCCGGAGAACCAACCATCGGCCAGGGCCAGTTGTGCGCGAATGAAATCGCTGTCCTTTTTGGACTGGTCCAGGTGA
>DAOUGY010000030.1:0-4048 GCA_034428975.1 Anaerolineaceae bacterium
ACGATTTTGGATTTAGAACCCTTCGAGCTTGGAAAGATCGGCCACGCCGCCGCTCAGCGCGGCAATGCGCTGCAGCAGACCGAGGCGATTGGCGCGCACGGTGGGATCTTCGGCCATTACCATCACATCGTCAAAGAAGCGATTGATGGCCGGGATCATCGGCAAGAAGGCGGCGAAGAAATCCTCCACCGATCCGGCGCGGCGCGGCGCGGCTTCGGCGGTGGTCAGCGCGGCATACAGCGCCTGTTCGGCCGGTTCGGCGAGTGCGTCGGGCTGCACGGCAAAGCGTTCCGCCTGGTCGCGTGTGATGCGCACGCAGCGCGCATAAGCGGGCAGCACGGTGTTCCAATCGGCGCGCTCCACCCATTCGGTCAATGCCTTCACAGCGCGAGCCGCGCCGGTGGGGTTATGCGATTGCGCGGCCAGCACGGCGGCGGCAATGTCATAACGCGCGCCCTGTTCGGCCAGCGTGCTCTGCAGCCGGCCGGTAATGAAGTCCAGGCAGGCGGCCTGGCTCTCCGGCGAGGCCTCGATGGGCAGCGCAGCGGCGGCCAGCTCCAGCCCGCGGCGCAGGTCAAAGTCCAGCTCCCAGGCAATCAGGTTCTGCACCAGGCCAAGCGCGGCGCGGCGCTGCGCAAAGGGGTCTTTGGTGCCGGAGGGGGCCAGCCCGGCGGCAAACAGACCGCTGACCGTATCCAAACGGTCGGCAAGACCCACCACCAGTCCGGCGCGCCCGGCGGGCAGGCGGTCGCCGGCATAGCGAGGCAGATAATGTTCAAAAATGGCGTCGGCCACATCGGCCGGCTCACCGGAATGCAGCGCGTAGTAGCGCCCCATGATGCCTTGCAGCGAGGTCATTTCGACCACCATATGCGAAGCCAGATCGGCCTTGCACAGATGCGCGGCGCGCAGCGCGGCGGCGCGTTCGGCGGCGCTCAACCCCAGCCGGTCAGCCAGTTCAGCGCTGACGCGCTCAATGCGCCGGGTCTTGTCCAGCATGGAGCCCAGCTTCTTCTGGAAAGCCAGCGTGGACAGTCTGGAGAGGAAATCCTCCAGCTTCAACTTGAGATCCTGCTCCACAAAGAAGGCCGCGTCGGCATAGCGCGCGCGAATGACCTGTTCGTTGCCGTCGGTGACAATCTCCAGCCCCTGGCCGTCGCCGTTGCGCACGGCAATGAAATACGGCAGCAGGCGGCCTTCGGCGGTTTGCACCGGGAAGTAGCGCTGATGCTTCTTCATCACCGAAATCAACACTTCGGGCGGCAGGCTGAGGTGCGATTCGTCAAACGTGCCGCGCAGCGCAGTGGGGGCTTCGACCAAGGCGGTCACTTCATCCAGCAGACCTTCATCCACGGCGCCCACACCGCCCACTTCCTGCGCCAAACGCGCCACCTGCGCGGCGATTTCGGCGCGGCGCTGCTGCGGTTCGAGCAAAATGCCCTGCCCGGTCAGCGCCGTGAAGTACTCAGCCGGAGCCGTGATCTCAAATTCTTCCGGCTGGTGAAAGCGCAAACCGCGCGTGACCCGGCCGGATTGCAGCCCGGCAAACGCAAAGGGCACCACCTGGTTCCCGCGCAGGGCCAGCAGCCAGCGCACCGGGCGCGAGAAGGCCGCGCCGTCGGAGAACCAGCGCATTGATTTCTCAAAGCGGATGCCGCTCACCAAAGCGGGCAGCATTTCACTCAACACGTCCACGGCCGGGCGGCCGGCCTCGTGTACCAGCGCCACGGCGTATGTACCGCCGTCCATCTCGCGCACTTCCAGGTCGCGGGCCGAAAGACCCTTGCCGCGGGCAAACCCTTCGGCGGCCGGGGTGGGCGCGCCCGATGCGTCAAACGCGCGGGCTGCCGGCGGGCCCTTGATCACCACGGTGCGTTCGGGCTGTGCCGCGGCCAGTTTTTCCACCATCACCACCAGGCGGCGCGGCGTGCCCAGCACGCGCACCTCGCCGTGCGCCAGGCGCAGCTCGTCCAGCAGGGCCGGCACGCGCGCCGCCAACTGCTCCAGCGCCGATTGCAGATCGGCGGCGGGCAGTTCTTCCGTGCCAATTTCCAGCAGGAAATCGGCCGGGGCATCGCCTGCGGCAGTTGCCGGGAGCACCGGGGCGGGCGCGGGTCGCCAGGCGTCGCGCAGCGTGCTGGTGGTTTGCTCGGTCAGCCAGGGGTATTCCAGGCGCTGGCGCTGATTGACGTAGGCTTCGGCCACGCGGTGCGCCAGATCGCGCATCCGCGAGAAGAGCGCCTGTCGTTCGGTTACGCCCACCGCGCCGCGCGTATCCAAAATGTTGAAGGTGTGCGAGCATTTGAGGACGTAATCGTGCGCGGGCAGCACCAGGCCGGCTTCCAGAGCGGCGTTGGCTTCGCTTTCAAAGAGCGTGTACATCTGGCGCACGCGCTCCACATCGGCAATTTCAAAGTAATACTTGCTGTTTTCCTGCTCACCCTGCAGGTGCACGTCGCCGTAGGTGCGGTCAGGCATCCATTGGATGTCGCGGAAGTTGCGCACCTTCTGCAGCGCCATGGCGATGCGCTCCAGACCGTAGGTGATCTCCACCGAGACCGGATCGAGCACAAAGCCGCCCGCCTGCTGGAAGTAAGTGAATTGCGTAATCTCCTGCCCGTCCAGCCAGACCTCCCATCCCAGGCCCCAGGCGCCCAGCGCCGGTGATTCCCAGTTGTCTTCCACAAAGCGGATGTCGTGCTGGCGCGGGTCGATGCCGATGGCTTCCAGCGAGCGCAGGTACAGTTCCTGCGGGTTGCGCGGATCGGGCTTGAGGATCACCTGGAACTGGGTGTGCTGCTGCAGGCGGTTGGGGTTTTCGCCGTAGCGGCCGTCGTCGGGGCGCACCGAAGGCTCCACATAAGCCACGTTCCACGGCTCGGGACCCAGCACGCGCAGGTAGGTGGCGGGGTTCATCGTGCCGGCGCCCACCTGGGTGTAATACGGCTGCCAGATCAGGCAGCCTTGTTCGCCCCAGAACTTCTGCAGCGACAGGATGATGGATTGAAAATCAAGGGTACGGCTCATACCAGCTCCAGATGAAAAAGGAATGCAAGAACGCAGGTTATTATACCAACATTCTCCCCGCCCGAGCGGCGCGCCCTTTCTAACGGTGGATGTGAAGCCAATGATCCATAACAATACCTCTGAAGTTCACGTCGCAGCAGCGATTTCGTAAGGCCCCCACCCAACGTCCCCCATCTTTTATGAAAACGGGGGAGGTGCCGAAGGCACGAGGGGGCTCATAAACAAAGATCACCCTCCACGGTAGGCAGACCTCGCCAGGTCTCTCCCCGCGGTAACGCTCAGATCAAACCAACTCAGGAATCTTCGATTTTACTGATTCCGCCATCATCCCCGGCAGCGCTCATTCTTTAACGGTCCGCTCCAGCCCAACACCCTGCTCAACAATCTTCGGCAGGGTACAAAGTTTCCTCCATCCCCTGCTAACAGCTCAAATCCCTAAAACTTTCCAAACTCCTTTAAAATTTATTATGACATTTTGTATCATAATAACAGCGAACACCTTTGAGCGTTCTGCTCAACCGTAGAATAGTTAATAAAATTTCGAGGAATTAATCCACTTCCGCGATGTATCATTGTATTGTGTAGACATCTACTCAAAAACCAGCCCGATTTTCAAAAGCTTATGCCAGAAAGGAGCGAGACGAAACCAACCTCATTCGAATCAACCACGTTGGCCCCTACCCCCAAGGAGAATGTCATGAAGATTACCCGCTGGTTCAATTTGTTTGTCATCCTCGCCCTGGCTGCCGCGCTGCTCCCGGCGGCCACCACCGCCCGGGCACAAGCCCCCGAGCCGGAATATGCGCGCGACACACTGTTCGTCCCCGGCGAGATTGTCGTCTCCTTCGAAATGAACCTGTCCGCCGCCGACTATACCGCCCAGGCCAACGCTCTGGCCGGTCTCGTCTCGGCCCAGGTCGTCAAGCAGTACCAGCACCTTGCCCTGCTGCAAACCGCCGAAGACGCCGACGTGCCGGCCCTGGCCGCCCAACTCGCCGCCCAACCCGGCGTTGTCTCCGCC